>JASFGC010000147.1:0-8319 GCA_050123975.1 Syntrophobacterales bacterium
CCGAGATGTCCGGCTCTTTTTTGCTGGATCCAGAAAGGGATCCGGATCCCATGAGAAGGCAGCGGAGAAAACGAGAGAAAGAGCGAAAACGCCAGAGAAGCAGGGAACGGCGCGAGAAGAGGAGACGACGGTCGTAGGGCATAGGGCATGGAGCATGGGGGGAATTTCGAACTGCGGATTGCGAATTGCGAATTTAAGAAGGCATGGAACAGAGGTAAAAGGAAAGAAAAAAATCTCTTGTGGGAGCGGCTTTCCCTGACCTGAGCTTGTCGAAGGTCAGCCGCGAACTTGCGATTCTACGATTTACCGTTTACCGCTTACCGCTTACTGTTCACTGCTCACCATTTGACGAATTAACGAATTTCCTATTCGACTACTGACTGCTGACGGCTGAACGCTAATAGCTATGTGCAACCGACTAAATCGGCCAAACCGGCTTAACCGACTGAACTGGCTAAACCGGCCTAACCGGGGATCACGATATTTCTATTTCTTGATTGCCGCCACTTCTCTTCTCCTCTCTTCCTGTTCTTCAAAATATCTGTTTAGAGCCCCCCGTAGAATTGAGAACTACAAACTCAATTTCACTGAGCGGGGAATTGAACCATTTGATAAAGCAAATATGTCTCACCAAGAATGGTGGGAATCATTCTATCGAAACATAATCGACATTGAAGCCAGCAACCTTGGACATTACTTTCAATTTGAGCATGATACAGTGCTTGATTCGTTAGTGGCATTCATTCAAACGAGAGGAGAACAATTCTACAGTGACCAATTTGGAATGGTTGCATACCTGGTCTTCGGAAATAACACACGACGTATAGCCGATATCTCATTCTTTCGCATTGTGGACGCTCAGTCTCTGTCAGCTTCCAAACGACTGGAACTTTTGCTTGAAAAAGGAGTGGAAGTTCCCTGGAAAGATATCCCTGAAAAACTCAAGAGCGATAATACTTCCGAAACAACCGCAAGAGATCAAAGTACACCTTGGATTCTGTACCGTTATCGGATATCGACACTGTTTGATGATCAAAGAAGACTCTTCAATAGAGGGTTTTCGTTAAGCTGCGATAGATACTACTGTTTTACGGCAAGTGATGGAACCAGGAGGATGCTTTTGGCGAAAGGGAGGAGACGTTACAGTGACCTGGTAATTCCCGCAAGTGAGGGATATACAATAATCCAAGAAATATTCAGAAACGCTGCTCAAGAATATATTGCACACTATAAGTGCTTAAAGTGAGCAAAAATGCCTAGGTTGACTCAAGCTGACCGCTGACGGCTGAACGCTGACAGCTAACAAAAAAAAGCGGGGCCGAAGCCCCGCTGGAAAACTCCCACGAACTGAACCAGCCCCACCCACAGAACTCGCTTTCGTTGCCAATAACCTACTTGCGAAGGGAAGCGATAGCCAACGCTTGCGGTCGGCAGGTAAATGCGACCGCGGCCGGAGAGCCCATGGGAGTTAGTTTTAGTCTACATTCCAACCTTTCAGATCGTCAACCGTTTTATGTCGTTCTTTGCTAATCTGTCAAAAATTCGAAGATCACGATGTGAGCAGTAAGCAGTAAGCGGTAAACAAGGACAGTATGCGAGAAAGGCTAGACAGGCGAGAATAGCGAGAAAGGGGAGCAAGAGAGCGTTCAAGTCGTTGAAATCGCAAGATCGCGGCTAAAAGCCGCTCCCACAGTAAAATCTCTGTCTTCTGTCCTCTGTCGTCTTTCCCCGCGTCGCCGTCTCTCCGTGTCTCCGCGTCGCTCCCTCTTTCCTCTGCCTAGTGCCTAGTGCTTAGTTCTTAGTGCCTAGTGCCCTTCAGCCCTCTGTCCTCTGTGCTCCGACCTCTGACTTCTTACTTCTGACCTCTGTTCTCTTGCCACTCCTCCAACTCCACCACCGTGGCCCCCCAGCCGCCAGACTTCCGAGGGGCATCATAAAACGAACGTACGCGGGGGTCGCGTGCCAAAAAACTCCGTACATGACGGCGGAGGGTGCCCGTACCTTTCCCGTGGATTATGTTGACAAGGTTAATGTTCGCCTTTTGAGACAGATGGATGAACTCATCCAGAAGCGAGGACACATCTTTGGGTGAAAAGGTGTGGAGATCAAGAGTGTCTCCTGGCTCTATAATCTCCGGCTCCCTTTGAAAAGCGCTTTCCCCCTGTCCGTTGGCAATGCTCGAATCCCGATAGGAGACGGTCTCCTCACATGCTGGGCATTGAATACGGTCTCGCCGACGACCCTGTATGGTATGACCACAAAACGGACAGGGTCCTTCCAGATTCTCAAAACTCTCCAACGGATTGTCCAAAACAAACCAAAGCCCGACCAACAGGAGAAAAATCCCAAAACCTGTACTTTTACCCCCCACGAAAAAGAATCCTCCTGCACCGAGGCAGACCGCTAGCAGGAACCATCGACAGACCTGCAAGATTCGCCGATTCGTAATCTCCATTATTTTATACTCATTGCAAATCGTTGAAATCGTGTCTCCCAGGTTATGGGGCATGGGTAATAGGTTATAGGTTTTTACCCATCACCTCTTACCTCTAACCCCTGATCTCTGACCTCTGACCTCTGACCTCTGATTTCTGACTTCTGTCTCCTGACTCCTGTCTCCTGTTTCCTGCTTTCCGCAATCTGCCTTGTAATTCTTTAATCTGAAACGTAGAATGGATTCCAAGTAGTGCGGAGAAATGGCACTCTATCAGAGGAGACATCCACGTGTGTAACAACCACCGTTTAGCCTGCAGCTGTGGTAAAAACAAGGCGAATATCATGTTTAAGAACCATATCTTACCACCAATGGTAGTCAGCAATCTATACTGCCCCGAGTGTTCAAAGAATGTAGCTCTTCAGGTGGAGTGCATGATATTCGACAACAACTGGATCATGGAATTTGACTTAAGCCTTGCGGACGGTTATCTGAAGCGCGCCAACGTCGACACCGAATGCATCAACCCTGAATTCCTCTTCGATGAGGGCTATGCGACCTGGAATGGTTTCACTCCAAATGATCTCGATCACAGGCTGATAGAGAGAAAGAAAATTGTTGCACTGGCTGCTCATGACATGCGTCAGTATCTAGCCGAAATGAAACGGTGGGGCTGCGAGCGAGTAGAGAAATTCCGAGAAGCTGGCTGGCGTAAGGCCCAGCATTGCTAAAGCAATGTGCTAATATAATTCACTAATAAGCGACTCAGGACCAGAGCGTCACCGGCTGGTTCGAGCTTTCTACCGTCAGGGGTTGGTTTGGTCCGCCTGAGATCTCTGGGTAACTCCAGCTGCATTCCTTGAGCAGGTGGGAGATTGACTATATTGTTAGGATTTTGGCCCCTTATTTCCGGAGGAATGCTCTCCGTATCAAAAATCCACTCATAGTGGGAAAGGGTTGCTTGGGCGACTTCGACGAATTGGTATACCATGGTCTGGTGCAGCCCGCCCACATAGGCACAGCGCTCGTTGCGACCATGACCATGGATCGAAATGGCCATATTCACATGATTGAGGAATTTTTTGACGAGAGGACGGTCTTGAACTTTCAGGCGGTGGCTGGGTCGGTGCAAGGAAAGATTACCCGTTGCCCGCCGACCAGCGAACACGTAGAGGCTGGCCCCGCTGTGATCGGCTACGAAACGCGCTATCTCCTCAGTACCTGGTTCGATGCCTCCCCCGTGTATGGCCACCAGACCCAAGGAGCCCCCCAGGTGAAGATGTTCACTGGTGTCGCTTTTACCAGCCATGAGGATCATCTCCTGGAAGCGTTTTCAGCTCATGAGCAAAGAATCCGGACCCATAGGACCCGATTTCAGGGTTTCAGGTGTCGGGTGTCAGGTGTCAGGAAAGAAACACAAGAAAACTGAAACCTGGACACTGAAACCTGAAACCTCCTGTACCGGCAAAGCCATTGAACTCTGACCCCCGCAAGGCGGGATCGTGGACTGGCCCTAAGGACCAGGTTTTCGATGTTGAATAATCGGTCTCAGCACTATACCAGAGAAGAAAAAATGATCAAACTGGAATCCGTTTGGGGCGCTCAAAGAGGAATCACGTTTCATGTACTTTTACTGTTGGATAATCCCACTCTGCGGTTCAACGACACGGTCTACAATGACCAGTAAAATATTAATCTATAATATCAGATAATATACATAATTTACAATAATATTAATTTTATATAAATATATGAAAAAGAAAACGTATCGATCCAGATCTGTCCGACGTACTCGAAAACGCGGCCGCCCGAAACGAGGTAGAATACAGCAGCAACCGCCCCGATTTCGACCTCAAGCCTCCAGGCAGCTCAAGCCATTGCTGGAGCGAATCGGCGTCCCCAAAGCTGCGCCCTTTGTTCCTGACCCCTTCCAGCGGGAGGCCGTGCGCGCTATCGACGACAGTGATGTGCTCGTTACCGCCGCAACTGGCTCAGGCAAGACCTGGATTGCTCTTCAAGCTATGGAGCACTTACTGGCCAACAAGGGGCGAAGTTGGTACGCCTCCCCTCTCAAAGCATTGTCCAATTCAAAGTATACCGAGTTCAGCCAACACTTTGGTGCAGAAAATGTGGGGATTCTCACCGGTGATCGGAAAGAGAACCATCAGGCACCAATTATCGTGGGGACCACCGAAATCCTCCGCAATCAGCTCTACGATGCTATGTATCGGGGAGAGGACCTTGGGGTCGAACTCGTCATTCTCGATGAGGCTCACTACCTGGGAGATGAGGATCGTGGGGTAGTCTGGGAAGAGGTAATGATTTATCTCCCGGCTCGAACACGTTTGTTACTGCTCTCGGCTACCATTTCCAATGCTGCGGAAATTGCCGGTTGGCTGGAATGGCTTCGACAGACGGATTGTCGAATCGTGACCGCGCACAAACGTCCCGTGCCCATTCACCCGCTTTTCATGTTTCCCAGCGGCGAAGTGACTCCCCTGGTCAAAAGGAAAGAAATGGCCGGCAAAGTTCGGCATTTCCTTCGTAGCAGTCCTCGAGCCGGGCTGACTCCGAGAAGTGGGGTGGCCAATTTTTCCCAGATAATATCTGCACTTCGTCATCTCAATCTTTTGCCTGCCATTTTCTTTCTTAAATCGAGGGCAGACTGTAACCTGGCCTTGCTCGCCGCGCTTCCCCGCTTGAATCCCACTGAGAGCGACGAGGAAAACCGTCACTTTCATAAACGATTACGCCAACTTTTAAAGGATCATCCATACCTTAGCAACCATCGGCAGCTTTCATCGCTCCGTAACGGGCGGGTGGCCGCCCACCACGGTGGCCAATTGCCTCAGTGGAAGGTGTTGGTGGAGACCCTGATGAAAGAGGGGGGGCTCGAGGCCATTTTTTCGACCTCAACAGTGGCTGCCGGTGTCAATTTTCCAGCCCGTAGCGTGGTACTCTCCCAGAGTGATCGCTTCAACGGCCGCGAGTTCGTTCCCCTCAGTGCCACAGATTTGCTCCAGATGACTGGTAGAGCCGGTCGTCGCGGCATGGACAAAGTGGGCTTCGTTCTTGTTCTCCCTGGACCATATCAGGACCCACGACTCATCTTCGACCTGCTGCACTCTACACCCGAGAGCATAGACAGCCAAATACAGATCACCTTCTCTATGGTCCTCAATTTACTGCTCTCCCATAGGTCTGAAGAAGTAAGGGATCTTCTTGCCCGCTCCTTTGCAACCTATCAAAATATAAAGAAATATCGGGAATTGGTTGACGATCTGCATAACCTTGAACAAGAGGTAGCCACTGAGCTGGAGGCAGCTGAATGTGGCGATATGAATACGGTGTTGCGCACTCTGTCCACAAAGCGCCAACTGGAGCAGCAGCTCAAGCAGGCGCAACTGGAGCAGCGTCGGAGTTGGAACGCTCTCTGCAAACAGGCCTACCTTACTCCTGGAAGGCTTTTTCGCAACAAGAAAAGAGACCTTTTCGTGGTATTGACCCGGGAGAGTCGAGGCGGAGCAGAGGGGGTAACTGCCGTTCGGGTATGGCCACGGCACCACTTGCGCCGTGGTCGTTTGCGTAAGCGCTGGCTGCGTTTTGCAAAAGTCGCCACTCTGTTGGACGTCTGCTTTGATCTCGCTACCCTGGACACTCCGGAGCAGTGGCTGGAGTCTGTCCTCAGCACTCCGCTCGATACCTATCCAAAGCTCGAAATGGAAGAGCCCCTGCCCTACCCGGAGCAAGAAGTCTGGGAGAGTTTAAAAATCCGAGTACAAGAGGCCACGGCAGCAATTGCTGCACTCCCATGCGGGAAGTGTTTTCATTTGAAAAAATGTGAACCAAAAAAACGGAGTCGGTTCAGAGAAAAAATAAATAGAGTCCTCAGTCTTCGCCAGCGCGTTGATGACGTCACCAATAGGCTTTGGCACGAGTTCAATCGCCACTTTCATTTTCTTCAAAACGAGGGATACCTGGACGGGTCAGGCCGACCGACAGCTGACGGAATCTGGGCATCACAGCTCCGGCTCGATCAACCTCTACTGGTGGCCGAGTCTATTCGCCGCGACGTTTTCCCTCATGATGACCCCAAAATGCTGGCCGGCCTCATGGCCCCCTTTGTCACTGATCGAGAAAGTCAGGGAGAACCCTTTGAGCAGCTGAGCCTGAAAAACCCGGAGCTGGGCCAAGCGTTTGCCAAGATGGTGTCGGCCCTGCATCCATTGCGCCGGCGTTTGCGGCAGAGCGGCTTTGCAACAAATCCCTTATCCTTCTGGCCAGCGGCTGCCATTTACTTTTGGATTTCAGGAGCTAAGTGGGAGGAATTAGTGGATATTTCTGGCCTTGACGAAGGTGATCTGGCCATGCTCATTTATCGAACCGCAGACAGCCTCCGTCAGTTGGAAGGGCTTACCCAGACTCACCCACACCTTGCCGCCAGTGCCACTGAAGGGATTAAACGGTTGCTGCGGGAGCCGGTGCAAGTTCCTACCTAATACCCTAGCGCGTGAGATCATTGTATAGCAAACTCATCAGGAGCAGTGTCTGGCTTTACCAATTGAGACCAAAAGTGGGTATTGTCAGTAGTCAGTGGTCCTTGGTCCGTAGAGAATGTCATCTCAGCAACGGACAACGGACTGCGGATCCCTCCTTTCTCGCCCAAATAGAAAACGGCAAATGGTAAAAGGTTATTATCTAACGAAAAAACCGCTTACCGCTTACCGCTTACCGCTTACTGTTTACCGTTCACGACTTTAACGACTTCAACGGTTTCAACGATTTGAACGATCTACCTACACTAATTCCAGAATCTTCTCCAGCTTGTAGTAATCCTCTTCTTTCAAAGCCAGAAATTTCAGACCCATGCCGGTTGGGTGGAACGCAGCCTCCAGGGGATCAACCCAGACTACTTCGGCCAATGCAGTAACCGTTTCCAGTACCTCTGGTAGTTCGATAGACACGAACATTTCATATCCCACTTCATAGGGCGTTGCCGTTGTTACCGCCAGGCCCCCCTCGGATATATCCTTGAGCCCTCCCAGGTGAATACCCCCGTTGGTAAAGATCTTGACTTCGCCATCCATATTCTTACGCGCAAAGCGCCGACATTCCTTCATTTTACCCTCACCTATTCTTCCTCAGAGTCCTTCTTCTTCACAATCACCTCCTCGACGTCGAGGGTAATGGGGCTTGCTAGATATACGGACACTGCCTGCTCAACGAGTTCTTTAAGAGTAATCCCCTCTAATGCAGCCCGAGATTTGGCCTGTTCGTGCAGATCATCAGGAAAGTTCTTGAGACTTAGTGTTCCCATGTGTCATCCCCCTATGAGTTTTTGCGCCGGGTTTTATTACTATCAAGGCTCGGCGAAGAACGCAAGAGAAATGCAGCCCTTCGGCAAGCTCAGGGCAAGCAGGCAGCAGACAGCTAGCAGCAGGCAGAGAGCAGAGGAAAATTTCGAATTGCGAATTGCGGATTGCGGATTTTTAAAGCGAGAAAGGATTCTTAGTTGATGGGTAATGGGTTATGGGTAACAACTTATCACCTATAACCCATGACCTATAACCTGGAAGACACACCTTCTGCGGTTTCAACGACCTGAACGAATCCCTCAATCCCTCAATCCCTCAATTCCTTAATTCCCCAATCTCAAATCTGCAATCTACAATCTAAAACTGGGAACCCGCCCGAAGGGTGGGAGTCCGAAGGACAAATCTCCAATCTCCTCTCTGGCACGTTTGTTGCTTAAATCCAATATGTTAGATGACCTTACACAAAAGAAGGTTTGGCAAGATGGAGCAATTGTTAGCAGATCTTTTCGGTCTTCTGTTGATTTTTTCAGGATCTCTCTGGGGCCTTGCTGCCGGATCCTGGTTAAACAG
>JASFGC010000148.1:0-8268 GCA_050123975.1 Syntrophobacterales bacterium
CTTTTTCCTCGTTCCTAGTTGTTTCTGCCCGCCTGTCCCGAGTTTTGTCACGGGGCTGTCTGCTGCCTTCTGCCAGCTGTTGTTTTCCATGCTCTATGCGATCGGGCTTAAATTTCCTTCGGCAAATTTTTATCGGCAGTAAATTTCGGGATGTCAGTAATTTACAAAAAAAAATGAACTTGTGAAACTAATCATCTTGACCTGGAAACATGGGGTCGAATATATTGAAGGTGACCCCAAGAAGTATCACTGAAGATTCTTTCATCATGTAAACTGTTAGGGGTGCTGAAGGGAAGTTTAAAAGCGACCTGGAAGCTGAGAGTCGCTGAAAGCGGCAACCCATTGAACCTGATCTGGCTAGAACCAGCGCAGGGAAAACAGGAAGAAGTGAAGAGAGAGTCAGAAAGTGAAGGCTACTTGGGGTCACTTTTTTGCGCAGAGCGTTAAAAGGAAACGAAGAATCCAGAAGCCAGGAGACAGGAGCCAGTAGTTAGGTTCCAGGTGTCAGGTTTCAGGAAAAACAGACAGAGAATCTAAAACCTCATCTATCTCAAATTCGCAATCCGCAATTGTCCTACGGGCTCCCACCCTGCGGGCGGGTTCCCAGTTCCGCAATTCGAAATTTCACCTCCCACATCCCACATCTTTTTTTGACTCCATGCTCCATGCCCTCCGTCCCATATTTTTTCGCTATGCGCTCTGCGCTTTGCGCTATGCGTCAATCAATCTGCAATCTTAAATCTAAAATTTACCTTCGACCGGTTTGCTTTTGACTGAGAATTGTTATATCGTGTCGACCTTGAAAGGTCGGACGACTCTCAGACGCATGGATAGCGAACAATGAATGAAATAGAAGAGAACGCCGTTGAGCACGAACTCAGTGGGGAAATCGAAGCGAAGCCCGTTGAGCACGAATTCGGCAAGGATTTTCTTACGGGATGTTTCGCGCTGATTGTAATAGGGCTAATCCTGTTCGTTCTCGTTCCTCTGCTCATATTCGTTTTGAAACTGAGCGTACTGGTCGCTATACCCTTAGGGCTCGTTGCAGCCTTCGTAATATTTACCGCGTTTTTTGGCCGAATCATAAACATCTTACGACGGAAATGGTGAAAGTAGTTCAACCAAAGAATCCAGTGGTCAGTAGGTAGGTTTCAGGTGTCAGGAAAGACAGACAGAGAATCTAAAACCTTAATTCTGGATTCTGACTCCTGTCTCCTAGCTTTTTGCTTTTCAATCCGCAATCCGAATTCCGCAATCCGAAATTTCCTCCCCATGCTCCATGCCCCATGCCTTGGCATATGATGTGCAAATGATGTACGGCCTAGACTTGATTGCTATGGAAGGATCTCTATGAACTGCCCTACCTGCCAGGCAAGTGAGCTGAGACCCGTTCTGACCAAACAGGGAGTGGAGGTGGACTACTGCGACAGCTGCGGTGGCATTTGGTTGGATAAAGGGGAGATTTTTCATTTCACCAAACGAAGGAAACAGTTGGCAAACGCTCTCAAAAATGCAGTACAACAAGCCCGACCAACTTCCCGCCAATGCCCCAAAACCGGCAAAGACCTTCAGGAACTACCCCTGCTTGATGGCACATTGGTCATCGACTACTGCCCAACGAACGGGGGAATGTGGTTTGATCAAGGCGAAATCAAAAAGTTGCTTACCGCGGACCCGAAGAAACTTGCCATTACAATAGAGCCGCTGATGGAGGAGGATGTTGAAAGGACCGTTGACACTGATGAATCTTCACCGCTAAGAGAACCGGTTTCCCTTACTTCTCTGCCGAATTTAAGTCTTCGCGCCACCATGACGATTATCTCCCTCTATGGACTCCTTACTTTGGTTCTCATCCTTTGCGTCGAACTTGCCAAGCTGCCTCCTTCCTGGGCCCTTATAATAGGGGTGTCTATTGCCGTTTTCCAGTTCGTCCTGGGCCCATGGTTGATGGATCTCTCATTGAACTGGTTTTACAAAATGGATTGGGTACCTCTCTATCAGCTTCCACCGCATCTCGAGAGGTTTATACGCGGGACCTGCAGCGCCAAAGGTATGAAAACCCCCAGATTTGGGATTATCGACGACGGTGGGCCCAACGCTTTTACCTATGGTCATACCCCTAACAATGCCCGCATCGTTATCACCAGAGGGCTCCTTGATCTCCTCGATGAATCGGAGGTGGAAGGTGTTGTTGCCCACGAAATCGGCCATGCCAAGAATTGGGACATGTTCCTCATGACCGTGGTGCAGCTGGTGCCCCTTATCCTCTATTATGTATACCGCACACTCATTCAGATTAAGTCCGGATCGAGAAATAACAACAAGGGATCGGGATACGTAGCCCTCGTAGCTATAGTGAGCTACGTTCTTTACATTGTCTGTGAATATATTGTCCTCTGGTTTTCACGCACTCGCGAGTATTACGCCGATAGATTTGCCGGGGAGGTAACAAAGTCACCGAACAGCCTCGCCTCGGCACTGGTCAAGATCGCTTACGGCTTAGCTGGCCAGGAAGGTGGAAAAGAGGAAAAAGCAACACAACGTTCGTCCACGCTGGATGCAGTGGGTGCCATGGGTATATTCGACTCGAGCATGGCAAGTTCTTTTGCTCTCTCAGCATACGCTGCAGACAGGTCTTCGGAGAGGGTAACAGAGCTGGGCCGACGATCGAACATATTGGGAGCCATGAAGTGGGATTTATGGAACCCTTGGGCCAAGTACTTTGAGCTTCATTCAACCCATCCGCTGGTGGCAAACAGAATGAATCATCTTGGCAACCAGGCCCAGGCGATGGGACAGGAACCTTTCATCCGCTTCTCTCTTCGCAGGCCGGAAAGCTACTGGGACGAGTTTTTCCTGGACGTCATGATCATGGCCTTGCCTTTCGTGGTTGGTGCAGGACTGATAGGGGCTTCATTCATCGCTCAAATTGATTGGCTGTACGGGGTTGCCTTTGCGGTTACAGGCTTTTTGATGCTATTAAAACTTGGCTTTTCTTATCCATCAGAAGTTTTTCCAGAGATGTCGGTATCAAGTTTGTTGAAGAAGGTGAAGGTATCAGGGGTCCGGGGGGTTCCTTGCAGACTAAAAGGGAAAGTGGTCGGCAAAGGAGTTGCAGGCCTCATCTGGTCCGAAGACTTCGTGCTGCAAGATGAGAGCGGCATTATCTTTCTCGATTACAGGCAACCTCTCCGTATCTGGGAGTTCTTTTTCGGTTTGATGCGCGCCGAGGACTTACAGGACGCCGAGGTGGAAATAAAGGGCTGGTACCGACGCTCGCCAGTACCTTACATCGAATTAAAAACACTCCGAACCGAGCAGAAATCCAGGGAGTGCTACGTCTATACCATCAAGACCATCACGGCTTACCTCATGCTCATTGGCGGCGCTGCCGCAACCATCCTGCTTTTTTTCAATTGAATTCGTCATATCCACGTAAGACCAGAAGACTACTAATCTCTCACAGAGTCCACAGAGTCTCAGAGAGCAGAATAAAGCCAGCTGGCAGCTGGCAGAGTCAAAAACCAGACTTTCTGTTAGTTTTAGGATAACTGCTGCCGGCTGCTTGCTGCAAGCTGCCTGCTGGGCTGTTATCGGGGTCCGGTGGACAGGATTCTTTCGGCCTGACTTCTGGCCAATTCAAAAGGATCCACTTCCACCTTTTGTTCTACCGCTTCACCAAGATCACTGAAAAAGACAAAATAGAGTGATTGGACCAAAAAGAACATCCACACCGCCAACCCCCAGGTTACTGCGGAGTGAGGGGTGAAGAATGCTACCAGGGCTCCACTACCGAGACAAAGTGCAAACTCTGCGATAAGTGTCTTTAGCAGCCCTCCCTGGAAACAGATACCGCTTCGCACCCAACTGAGCACTCCCAGCGCCAGGAAGAGAAAAGCAGCATTGCTATCTCCCCAGAACACCAGGAGAAGAAGGAGGAGAAGCGGGAAGACAATAGAGAGCAAACTCGCCCTTCCCCACTTGGTCATGATAACCAGGTATCCTGCGAGAGACAGCCAGATCGCTAACCTGAAAGCGGTGGACCAGTAAAGAAAAGAGCTTAATACCATGACTGTTGGCACAAAAGAGATCCCACAAAAAAGCCCGTACAAAATGGTTGTAAGCATCGGTCTTCCGGTGATCTTCATTTTTTAGCACCTCCTTTGGCAGCTTCCTTGCGTTTAAGCAACTCGAGTTCTACTTCCTCGTCTGTCGGTTCCCTGGTGGCAGCGGCCGGTACGGTGGCTGAAATGGTTTTTTCCCACTGTTCTCGCTCCGCTTGATGGGAATACTCTTTTGCCCTGAGCTGAAGTTGCTCATACTGGAGCCTCTGCTCCTCCACTTGTTTGTGAAATTCCCTGATCTCCCTGCCGAGGTTTTGAATGTGACGACTCAGCTCTTCCCGGTGATAAGCTAATGGCTTCATCTTCTTGATCAGCAAGCGAGCTATATCATCTTTGTTTTTTTCAATTGCGGCCCCGATATCCTGATCCAGCTTTTCGCACTCCTCTGCATACCTCTCAGAGTCCTGCTGTGCCTTGTCCCTGGACACCACCATCTGTCTCAGGGTCGCCTCTTTACGGCCCAACTCTTCCTCCATGTCCCGCATGTATTGTTTGAGAAGGAGGTCCTTGTCTTCCAGTTGGTCCATAACACCATGGATATCCGCTTTACATAGCCTCATGAATCTCGTCATAATTCCCATTGTTTTCCTCCTTGTTAAAGCTTTCAGCGATCAGCCAGAGCTTTGCCTTTTGAAAGCCGACCGCTGAAAGCTGATTGCCTACTTTTTGCTGCGCCTTCCACTGTAGCCCTCGTATTGAAGGGCCTTGGAGTTTTGCTTCTGCTTGACTTGCACCTCTTGCGGCGCTCCCTGGAAGGTTTCTTCTACCATGTCCCGGAGACCCCCGAGATCCTTCTCCAGACTGGTTGCCACCTTAGGTGAAGCAACCACAGCATTCACAGACTGCTGTGCCCGGTAGTATTCATCGATACGTCTCAGAGCTTCCTTCTTGCTGCCCTTCTTGATATCGCTGGCAACTTCCTCTCTGAGCCTGTTGATGTCTTCTTTTACTACCTTTTCTTCCCACTCGCTCTTGTCGATAGAGCTGTAGACTTCCTGCCGGTCCTTGACGCAGGCTATCTGAAAGGCGTCATCCAGGTTAACGGTGTAGGAGCGATCCTTGTATCGGTAGTGGGCATTGATCCCTTTGATTGCAAATGTCTGCTCTCTGTGAGTGGGGACTCTCAGGGTGAGAAAGATTTTCTTGCTCTGACCGGAGAGTAAATTGCCCGGCTGAACGATTGCCTGATTACCCTTTACCTGAATGGGATAGCCAGAACCATCTACAACTGAGAGACCATTGGTCAATGGGATACGCACCTCAACAGAGGTCGCCACTGCAGCCCTGGTATTGTTGAATTCCTTTTGAAACACCTCAGCGAAAAGGTTGGGATTTTCCAGGTAGTAATAGTTACCGGCTCCCCGGTCCGCGATCCAGGTCATCAAGTGCTCATTGAAATCGGAGCCTACCCCTACCGTGCTGACCGCGAACGCCTTCTCCATGGAGATAGCGGCCATATTGCCCAGTGAAGTAGGGTCAGTGACTCCCCTGTTCGCCAGCCCGTCGGAAATGAGAATAACCTTGCGAGTGTTGCCATTGATTCGGGATGAGAGCAGAACGTCGATTCCTTCCTGAAGGCCGGCGCCGAGATTGGTCCCTCCACCAGAGGCTATATTCCTTATAATTGTCTCCAGTCGCTTGCGGTTGGCAGGGGTAATTTTGACCAGGCCGGAGCATCTTCGGACACCATCAGAGTAGGTTACCAGCCCAAACCGGTCAGCTGCTGACAAACTGGAGAGAAGACTCAGTGCCGCCCGTTTGGCATCATCGATCTTCTTTCCGTTCATTGAGCCACTGCGATCCAAGACGATCACCATATCAACGTGGTTCGCATCTCCTCGATCCAGGTCGAAAACCTCGTCAGCGGTCAAGGTGAGCGCCAGGGCCGCCATGCCATCGCTGCCGAAAAGGACCTTGTCCTGGGTGAGGTTGCCGGAAAGCGTAACCACACCGTTTTTTCCCGAAATAACCGGTGGCGACCATAGCCTGAAGGGATTGCTTTTGCTGGCATACACTATTGCAGTGCAGGTGATGGTCAACAAACATCCAACGAGTAACAACGGTTTCAGTCTTTTTTTCTTCATGGCTTTACTCCTTTTTGTTGCGGGCTAGTGTCTCTTTATTCCCATGGTAGCGGAATGAAATTGAAACACAATTCAAAGAAGTGCAAATAATCACTAGGTTTTTTTTACATAACTTTTACTTGCAATCTGGAACAGTTCTTGTATTGATTAAGCATAGGTGATGGGTGATGGGTTATAGGCGATAGGTAAAAACCTATGACCCATCACCTATAACCCATAACCGGGCGAAGCTAAGATTTGAACGAAAGGATTTGAGTGAAAAAACCCAAAGCGAGCATACTGGTGGTGGAGGACGATACGGCAATCCTCCAGGGACTTCTCGACGTTCTGGTGTTCAACGGCTACGAGGCCACAGGTGTGGAAGATGGGGGCGAAGGGCTAAAACAAGCCCTGGAAGGAAGATACGACCTGGTTATCTTGGATGTAATGCTTCCCACCACCGATGGTTTTGCCATCTGCAAAGAAATTCGAAAAAACAAGCCGGGGCAGGCTGTAGTCATGCTCACCGCCAAAGGCTCTGAAGACGACATTGTGACTGGATTCAAGGCCGGAGCAGATGATTACGTAAGCAAACCATTCTCACTGAGAGAATTGATGGTCCGGGTTGAAGCGGTATTACGGAGGGCTGGGAAAAACCTGGGAGATGAACAAATACACTCGCACGGCATTTTTTTTGACGCCAAGACACTCACGGCCTCACGTAATGACCGAACCGTGGAGCTTACCAGGAGAGAGATGGACATTATCCTCTATCTTCATCGTCACAGTGAGCAGATAGTTTCCAAAAAGGAGCTCCTCGGCCAGGTATGGAATTATGCAGACACAGATATTGAGACCCG
The DNA here is from genome assembly GCA_050123975.1 of Syntrophobacterales bacterium. GTDB lineage: Bacteria > Desulfobacterota > Syntrophobacteria > BM002 > BM002 > BM002. The sequence goes on from JASFGC010000148.1 coordinate 7,048, forward strand.
AACCGTTGATATCCACATCCTCAAACTCAGGAAGAAGATCACTTCCCTCATTGGGGACACTCCTTTCATAGTGACCGTTAGGGGTGAAGGATACCGGTTGGAGTTTGAAGAGTGAAAAGGCTGAAAATACTCATCCTCATCTTTTGTCTGGCCTTATCAATTCCACTGGCCTATTTCGTCTTCCGAACCTACCGCAGCCTGGAGCAAGAGGATGTGGCACAGCTGCGTTATTTTGCCGTGACCATTTTCGATCAGATGGAAGAGGAACTCGCTTCTCTGGTAATCAAGGAAGAGAAGCGGCCCATAGATCAGTATAGCTACAATTACCTGGCTCCGGGGCAAGTTTCGGGTTCGGAGAGATTGAGTCGATCTCCTCTGTCTCAGCCCCCCAAAGATCCCTATATCCTCGGCTATTTGCAAAATAATCCGGATGGCTCCTTCAGCACTCCCCTGGTTGAAAGTGATGGGAGCATCCCCCCGGCATCGAATTCCCTGGTTGACCAGCTGAAAGAGGTGAACAAAACCTTCAACCTGAAGCGGTCCACGGTCCCCGAGGGTGTCGAGGTCAAACCAGCCGAGATGGTTGCCAAAAGGGAAAGAGAAGAGGTATCAACTTTTGCTGATAAATATCTGGATTCTTCCCGCTCCAAAAAGCAAAGATCATATCTTGGACAGGCCAAGAAAAGAGTCGAGGAAATTACCCCCAGGCAGGCTTTGACTGTGGCCCAGCTGGATGAGAAACAAAAGGAGGACAAAACCCGGCAAGAACTCGAAGAGCAAGTCTCAGCAGAACAAGATCTTGCCCCCATGGCCGTTGGCCGAAGTGCAGGGAAACCTGCTAGAGAGAAAGGTCTGAGCAGGGAGCAATACGGATCTCGGGCTGCGGCCCCGAGTCCCTTGAGGTTTCCGCCATCTCTTGATACCGAAAAGCTTCAAGTTGAAGTGGATCCAATGCAAGCTGTGTTTATCAACGACAGCCAGATTTTCATCTTTCGCCGCATTGTGATCAACAATCAAATTTATCGTCAGGGATTCATATTAACTGTAGAGGAATTCCTGAATCACCTGGCCATTGAATACTTTTCCCTGCAGCCCATGGCACAGTTTGCCAGCCTGCGGTTGTCAGTTGTGGACCGTGGACGAGAAACCATAAGTGTCATGTCCGGTGCTACTGTCAAATATCCGAGCTTTTCTCTGGAGCGGACCTTTCCCCGCCCGTTT
>JASFGC010000149.1:0-8233 GCA_050123975.1 Syntrophobacterales bacterium
CTACTTTGGCGCCTGGAACTCTACCTATGAGCTCCCTGTTGTGTGTCGCCAAGACCACCGTGGTACCGCGCCGGTTTATCTCCCTGAACAATTCCAAGATCTCCAAGGTGATCTCATCGTCAAGATTTCCTGTGGGCTCATCTGCCAAGACTATGATTGGATTGGCGGCCACTGCCCGGGCAATGGCAACCCGTTGTTGTTCTCCACCGGACAGTCTACAACAAAGATGGTTTTCCTTGGCATCAAGTCCCACCAACCGCAATACCTGCCGAACTTTCTTTTCGATGTAGGCCCGCGGCCGTCCGGTTACCTCCAGAGTCAACCCCACATTGGCAAAAACGGTGCGCTCTCCAAGGAGCTTAAAATCTTGAAAAACTACGCCTATTTTCCGCCTGAGGTAGGGAACTGCTGAACGCTTCAACCGTTGCAGATTAACGCCATCCACCAGAAGCTGCCCTCGGGTTGCCTGCTCGGCACAGAAGATGAGCTTGAGCAGGGTGGTCTTCCCAGCCCCACTGGGACCAGTGATAAACAAGAAATCGCCCTTATCGGCGGTCAAGGTCACATCATGCAGGGCGTATTGCTCACCGCCGTAGGCCTTGTAGACGTGATAGAGTTGAATCATGGGCAGCCGTTCAGAGTTGAAATAGCCGAATGTTTCCCATGCCTGGAAATATACGGGCTAACAGTGTGGCCCACACTATCATAGGCATAGGGCCCATTCAAGTAAGAAAATCGCTATAATACCTGATCTAGAGGAGTCAGGTGGCGGGACCAGAAGGGGGGGGAAATTTTGAAGCTCCCTGCAGCAAGCTGCAGGGAATCTTCGAAATGTAAGGAAGTGATTCTATTTTATTGTAGTTCGCTCGCTAACCCCGCAGCCCCGCTGAAGCGGGATCTCCGCTTCGCTACGACAAGCTACGGGGAATGCGCTCGCTGTTGCATTTTCAAGTGGGTTCATACTCCAGGCCCATGGCTCGAACCAATGCAGCTCGGGCCAAGTTAAAAACCACCAGGGCATTGGTGTAGTTTGTTCTTGCCTGGGTCAGCCTCGTCTGAGCATCGAGTACTTCACTAGAGGTGGCCACTTGTTCCTTGTAACGTTCCTGGCTGATTCGAAAGTTTTCCTCTGCAGACTCAACACTTTTCGCCGCCACTCGTATACCTTGTTCTGCGGCTTGTACCGACAAAAAAGCGGTCTTGACTTCCAGAAGAATACTATCTTTTATCTGCTCACTATTCTCTTTGGCTTGGCGCAAACGCGCTCTTTGCTGGTTGGTAGCAAACCGAGTCCTCCCCCATTCGAAGAAAGTCCAAGTGGCACCTGCAACGATGTCCCAGCTTTCCCGATCCACAAAATCGCTGCCGTCCACCGTCGGATCATCACCGCGCCGGTAGTAGTTGGCCGACAGACTTATATCGGGATAGTAGTCGCTCTTTACCAGCGTTATCTCCTTTTCGGCTATGTCCACATTCTTATTCGCCTCCAGCAGCTCAGGCCGGTGCTGTAAGGCGAGCTGCTGAGTGGACTCATAAGATCTTTCGTAGGGATCGGTGGTAAGGACATCCACCACCGCCACTTTCGTATCTATGGGTTGTCGCAGCACCGTGTTGAAGCGAGCTTTTGCCACCCCGATATCGTTATTCGCCACAATCAGCTGCAACTCGGCCTCCCCCAAACGGGTTTCTGCATCAAGTACGTCAACCTTGGGCCTCATCCCCACCTGGACAAAGTTCTGAGCCACCCGAACCCCTTCTTGCAGTTGACGTACGGACTGTTCAGCCACCTGGCTAATTTTCTCGGCCCGTAAAATCTCGAAATATGTTTCCTTGACCGACAAGATTAAATCTAATCGGGTTCGTTGCAGCTGAATCTTGGCCACATCCAGGCCGAGCTTGGCCAACTGGAAGGTGGAGAGGGTTTCAAATCCAGTAAAAAGGGGTTGAGTGGCGGTACCGGTAAATCTGAATTGATCTTGGTCGGCAAATTCACTCGAAATACCTCCTACGGTTGTGGTAGATTCGCTGAGGCGGCGATACACATATTCTGCTTTTAGTTTCGGCAAAAAGCCCGTTCTTGCTCTATTTTTCCCCTGAGCGGCATACCGAATCTCTTCTTTCGCCACCTGCACTTCCATGTTGCGTTCCAATGCCAGGTGGATACTCTCCTCCAGAGTCAAGACCGGCTCATTTTCCTGGGCCAGTGACTGTTGTGGTAGCAGCGTCAAAGTCATGCAGACCACCAGAGTTCCAAACCATTTGATTGCATCATGGGCGCCAGCGGAAATTGTGGTTTGCCGAAGCATCGCTCACCTCGATTTTGATTGATTTAACCCGCAGTTGTAACCGTTATTCTTGCTACCTCTGCTACTCCAGCCTCACCGCCGCGTAGGGATTGGTGGGACCATGACCCTTTCCTACAGCAAGTCCATGACGAATGGCCTCAGTGATGAAACGCTTTGCTGCAGCCACCGCTTCTATCACATCTCGTTTTTGGGCCAAGTAGGTGGCGATGGCAGAAGCATAGGTACACCCAGTGCCATGGACGTTCTTGGTCTCCACGCGGCTGGCGCGAAACTCGTGGTATTGACTGCCATCAAAAAGCAAATCCACGGCATCACCGTGAAGATGACCTCCCTTGACCAGTACGTAAATCGGCCCCATTTCATGTATTTCCTCGGCGGCACTCCGCATGTCTTTTTCCTCTCTCACCTCCCAGCCAACCAGAGCCGAGGCTTCTGGAAGATTGGGAGTCACCAAAGTCGCAAGAGGCAGCAGGAACTCAGTCAGGGTCTGCTGCGCCTCAACAGCCAAAAGCGGGGCTCCACTCTTGGCCACCATGACGGGATCAACCACCACAACAGGCGGCTTGTACTGCTCTATTTTGCTGGCAACCAACTTTACTATCTCCGCGTTGGCAAGCATCCCCGTCTTTACAGCATCAACCCCGATGTCGGTAAAGACCGCATCGATTTGAGCTCCAATGAAATCCAACGGCACATCATGGATGGCCGCCACCTCCACAGTGTTTTGGGCGGTAAGAGCAGTAATGGCACTCATGCCAAAGCCGCCTAACAAGGTAATGGTTTTCAGATCTGCCTGAATGCCAGCCCCACCCCCAGAGTCCGAACCGGCAATGGTCAATACTCTTTTCACTGTAGAACCTCCAATGCTTGGAAGAGTCAAGAAAACCGAATCTGGGGGTTTAGCCAAAGCGGCTCCCGGGGAATACTATCGTCTTCGCGCATATGGTGAAGCAATATGACCGTGATGGTGCACAGGGGCAGCCTGTTCATTGAGCAGCAATGGCCATGCTAGTAATTCAAAGAAACAGAGTCAAGGAAATTTCATCGTCCTGTTCGTTGCTTGGTTTACCCATTTTTCAATTGCTCATCTCTCTTGAACTGCCCGCTCTACAAGCTATTTCATCTCGTAGAAGTTCACCCACAAGACAGCGCCGATCTCCACATCCTTACCCTCGATTCGGCGATTATCAGTGCTGAGCGCAGCAAAACCCCACCATCCGGCCTTGGGCACTGCGTAGGTGAATACACCCGAGGAGTCAGCTTTGATGGTCTGGGTCACCATGTAATCAGTAGGAGCGGAATAGTTTCCATCCCGGTTGAAGTACTCCACCTCCACCTCAGCATGAGGCACTGGCTTGCCATTTACCAGAACCACACCTTGAAAGACATTTCCTGCATAGAGACCAAAAGGTCTGCTCAAAGGCACGATTTCGGCTTTGAGACCAATGGCTTCACTCCAGCCCTCATCTTCCCCGTAGGCTGCTACTACGGTCTTGGTATAATGGACGATGTAGCTATCTTCAGCTGGTTCCCAGTAAGGCTGTGGCTCCATGTAAAACACATAGAGGCCTGGTCGTTTGATCCGATAGTTCGTTTTCCAAGTAGTATAGCCGTCGATCTTTTGGGAAATCAGCGTGTGTTGCAGATCCGTCTTCACACTGTTGGCAACTACCCCAAACTTCGCCGGCCTTGCTAACTCCATACCCACATTCTCGAACGGATGCCAAAACATGAGTTGTAAAGAGACGTTGTTGCTTTCACCTTTCATCACCATCTCATCCGAGGGAATAATCATGCCGAAATGTGCCCCGGCAACTTCCCAGGTTAGCAAAACCACACAGGTGACGAGAATAAGTTTCCTGCTTACGCTCACGCTCATTTCTTCCTCCATACCTTGTTACAGGCGAAAAAAAAGGCCACAAAGTCAACCCCAACTTTAGTTCAGGTAAGCCTTCGTGGCCTGTTATCGTATGAGTCTTATAGCTTGGATTTAGATCTGGAGATTCTCCTCCACCGCTCCTCATCTATAAAAGATGTTCATTCACCTTGTCAAGACCCAATGACGTTTGGATTTCTTTAATCTACGAAGCTTCTCAAGCGCTCGCCCCGAGAGCTGTGTCGCAGCTTGCGAATGGCCTTTTTCTCAATCTGTCGTATGCGCTCTTTGGAGACACTAAAACGTTCACCTATGGTCTTCAGAGTCTCGGTGGGCCTGCCATCAATGCCAAATCTGGACTTGAGGATCGTTTCTTCTCGGCTTGAAAGAGTACTCAGGACCTCAGCGGTGATCTCTGTTAACTCCTGCTTACTCACATCCTCCAGCGGTGAGACCGCGCTATCATCCGCAATGAAATCTCCCAACCGCTGCTCTTCGCTTCCCAGGGGAGCTTCTAGGGAAATCGGACGAGTGGACAGTTGGATAATCATCATCACTTTGTCTATACCCAAACCGCTGTGCTCGGCAATTTCCAGGGGGGTGGGTTCACGGCCAAGCTCTTTCACCAGTTCGTAGAAAATCTTGAAAAAATGACTTTTCATCTCAATGAAATGTACAGGCAGTCGAATAGTGCGAGTCTTATCGTAGATTCCCCGGATAATTGACTGGCGCACCCACCAGGTGGCATAGGTGCTGAAACGGTTCCCTTTGGTATAATCGTAACGGGCAACCGCCTTGAGCAGACCCATGTTTCCCTCCTGAATGAGATCGAGAAAACTCAAACCTCTGCCCCTGTGCCGCTTGGCAATGCTCAACACCAAGCGCAAGTTGCCCTCAACCATCTCATTTTTGGCATCATCCATTCTTCTTGAAATCTCAAGAGCTTCTTCGGCTAATTGGCGCTGATCTTCAATGGCATCCACCTCAGCCGCAGCTTCCTTAAGAGCCGCCAAAGCATACTCAGCCATCTTTTCCCGCAGTCCCGGATAGCTTGTAGATTCCTTTTGCCACTTGAGTAACTGTTGACGCTGACCATCAAAGCGCGAGTCACTGATACGCTCATCCCACATCAGAGCTACCAACTCCTTTTGTCCCTTTTTGATGGTCTTGGCCAACTCAATCTCGCGTTCTGGTGTGAGCAAAGGAAAATGAGAGATCTCCTGGAGGTAGCAACTGATGAGATCGCCCTGGAACATATCTTCTTCCCTGGCTGTTGCATCGGCAACCTTTGCCACTGAACCACCTTTGGAACGAGTTGTCCGGCCGCTGGTCCCGGCTGGGTCACAGTCCTTTCTTTCACCACCCCTGGTTGTGCTTGTTTCCTGATCCGGTTCCGCCCTCAGAAAATTTTCCTCGCTACAGACCAGATCTTCCAGACATTCTGCTCCCATGAGTTTGGCAGAGAGCAATTCATCAAGGCCATCTGCTTGGCGCTGGCAAATATCTTCGCACTCTTCTTCGGTGATTGGTCGTTTACTGGTGCACAAAGCCATAAGAAAAATCTCCCTTATTATCACCAGCTCAAACTGGTAGATGTAGTTAGAATGAAAAAGAAGATTTCTGCTTATTTAAAATTCTACTCATTCGGTAGGAAAAATAAGCATTTTCTTCTCCTCTGTCAAGGAAAAATAACTCACAAGCTCTCAAGAAATATACGGGAAGAAATTTAAAGGAAGGAAAAAGATTTTAGCTTGAAGATTGAGGCATGCTTAGATTAACTTTTTACTTTTGCTTAAATCTGAAATCTTAAATCCTCTAGCCCGGATATTTCACGAAAATGCTACAGCGAGCGCATCCCCTTAGTCCGCCTGAGGCGGACGGGGGGAGCGAGCGAACTACAATAAATTGTCTAAGCACCTTACATTTCGAAGATTCCCTGCAGCAAGCTGCAGGGAGCTTCAATTGCCGTCGCGAGATCACGCAGATGGGCGTGCCACCTGGCAACCGCAGGGTGTTGGTTTCCGTACCTGATTGGTACGCCGCAGGGGCCGACACCCGAGGACGCGAGGAAGGACGCCTAAATCCGTGATCGCAGCAAGTGATTCATGAAATATCCGGGCTAAATATGTAGCTCCACCACATCACCATCCTGTAAGGTATAGTCGCGCTGGACTTTCTGACCATCAAAGACACCTTCACCCCAGACCTTGGCCATTTTTAGTTTTTCTGCGAAGTCTTTATGAACCTTAGCGGCAAAATCTTCCACGGTACTTCCCTTTTTCAAAACAAAGGGTGAGGTAAGGTCAGCTTCTTTTCCAGGGGCCTTGGAGTAAACACGAATGATTTTCAACCTCTCGACCAGCATCATCTTCAAGAGCTCCAGGTTGCGACCGCTGGTAACAGACACAGAGCACAGTGGCCAGTCAGCATTAATCAGTTCACGGAAAATCTCAAGATTCTCGTCAGTATGCTCGTCATCGTTTTTGTTGGCCAGCACCAGAAAAGGAATGAACTTGAGCAGTCCCTGTTCAGCGTATCTATCCTGTAAATGGCGTGGTATGATGCGGTGCTCTTCCAATAAACTGATGCTCTCTTCAAGCTGTTGTACCGGATCGGTCTGTAGATCCACAACCAGCAGAATGAAATCAGAGCGGCGGATAAGATCCAGCAATTCTGGCTCCACATAGTCCCGGTTGAGCGGTGGAGTATCCACCAGTTGAATCTGTATGTTCTCCACTGGCATCATCCCGGGGGTTGGCTTCCAGGTAGTGAGAGGAAAATCAGCCACCTCTGGGTTGGCGTTTGTCAGGGTTGCCACCAAGGCAGATTTACCCACATTGGTAGGACCAACCACTGCCACCTGTCCCGCCCCTTCCTTGTCGATGTGGAAGGCAGAATCTCGCTTGCCAAGGCTCTTCTTACTCTGAACCGCAGTCTTTAGCTTGGAGATACGCTTGCGAAGACCTGCCCGCAGCTTGTCCGTGCCCTTATGCTTGGGCATAATTGTTAGCATGTCTTCGAGGTGGGCGATCTTCTCCGGGACCGTCTTGGCGGCACGGTAGCGTTTTTCAGCTTCATAGTAATCGGGAGGGAGATTTGCGGGCATTGCTAACCGAAAGGTATTCTCAAGCTGTCAACACAGCAATATTATAACCCATTACCAAATTACGTTAGAAAACTTTGCAAGGAAAGTCAACCAATGCTTGGCTCCAGAAATTTGCCCTGCCGACTTCAAAAAAAGAAATCATTTAAAATTTAAAAGAAAGATACGAAACATATCGAAACCTTTCCACCACGCAGGGCAAAAGGTCGTTGCATCTTTTGGCCGAACTGTGGCATTTTGTTAGGTAATGGGTAAAATGAGTCAGGAGCCAGCATCGTGCCCATTAATGTTCATTTGCTTTTATGCCATGAGTTTTTGCCATGCGGGAAAGCAAGGCGTTCTCTGAGGTTGATCACCGCTGAGAAGATGATTATTTTACTGGCTGATACATTATTTGCCGAGGATAACCATGCCAATTTATGAGTATCTCTGCTGCTGCTGTAATCGGTGTTTCGAGACCCTGGTTTTTCGTTCAGACGAGCCACTTCCTCAGTGCCCGCACTGTGGCGCTGAGAGTGTAGAACGTTTGCTTTCCTCTTTTGCCTGCACCACTTCTTCTAGAAGTTCGGGCAGTGAGACTTCAGCATCTGGATGTGGTAGCACCGGCTTCTCTTGAGCCTCCTAATTTGGTCGGCGGTGCCGCCCTCTACTTACGTAACACCCTCCTTAGGATTCAGATCTCGTGTGGTTCATTGCTGATCTCCATATTCATTCCCACTACTCAGTGGCCACCAGCAAAGCCATGGAACCGGAGAGCCTTCATCGGTGGGCGCAGCTCAAAGGGATCACGGTTGTTGGAACAGGCGATTGCACCCACCCTGGCTGGTTGGAAGAACTTCAAGAGAAGCTCGAGCCCGCGGAGCCGGGTCTGTACCAACTCAAGGCAGATCTGGCAACATCTGTAGATGCAACAGTTCCCAATCTCTGTCGAGCACCAGTGCGCTTTCT
>JASFGC010000150.1:0-8133 GCA_050123975.1 Syntrophobacterales bacterium
GGGCTACGGGAATGGAGTAGCGGGAAAGAATCTGAAAAGCCTCATCCGTGCTCAGTTGCCGGGCCTGGCGAGCTTTAGCCGCGGTCAGAATAGCGAGCGGTTCTTGCTTATCAACCGCGAAGGTTTCGGCCTCGCCAAAAGTGGAAAGGCGGCGGGTGGCAAAATCTCTGGAAATGGCCAGCGCATGTGCTGCCTCTTCTGGGTCTGTGAACATGGGAAAGCCCGGGTGATCACGGCGGTTCAATCGCCACTCCTCGTCACTTGTTACCACGCAGAGAGCCACGGGCTTCTGAAGTTCCAGACAGGTCTCCTTGATGGTTCTGACGAGCCTCCGGCTATCATCTTGAAAAAATACTCCGTTGTAGTTCACTACAACCAGCATCCCATCAATATCGCCACGGACCAGGGTGTCGCTAATGATCTGCTGAAACAGTTCAAAATCAAAAAGGTCACCAAGATCCATAGGGTTATCGAGTCGAATCACCCCGGCGCGCAGCCGCTTTTCCACCATCCGGAGAAAGTCTTCTGGGAAAGGCTGAAGGACGAAGCCATATTTGGTCGCAGCGTCGGCGGCAACGACAGCGTGGCCACCTGAGCGGGAAACAACCGCGAGGCGATTACCGCGCATAGGAGGTAAGCTGTGTGCTTTGAGGGCAAGCATGGTTGAATCCATGTCAGTGACCCGCTGGATGCCACATTGTCGAAATGCAGCGTTGACTACCTCTTCTGAGGTCGAGAGAGAACCGGTGTGAGAGCGAGCGATTCGAGTGCTTGCCTCACTCGTGTTTGACTTATGAACAAGAATTGGTTTCTTAGAGCGAGAGGCTATTTCCACCAGACGACGGCCGTCGGCAATACCTTCTAGGTAAAGAAATATGATCTCGGTACCGTTGTCTTCCAGAAAGTACTCCAGAAGATCGTTTTCATCAGTGTCCAATTTATTACCGATAGAGGCAAACTTGTTAAATCCAAGATGTTCAGCTGCAAGGGTGTTCAGCAAGGCCGCACCCACTCCACCACTCTGGGTGATGATGGAAAAAGAGCCCAGGTTGAAAGTGTTGCGAAACGGCATAAAAGGAAGTGCCAGACCGTTTTCTTTATTGATCACACCAATACAGTTGGGGCCTATGAAGCGGATGGAATACTTCTGGGCTGCGGTCACCACCTGCTCTTCCAGGCTTCTGCGCTCATCCCCCAATTCGCTGAAGCCAGCCGATTCTACCACCACCCGCTTGATGCCCTTCTGGCCGCAGGCGTCAATGATCTCAGGTAAGGTTGCTGCCGGGGTGAGGATTGCGGCAAGATCCACCCGGTCGGGAATGTCTGTAATGGTGGGGTAGATCTTGTGCCCCATGAACGAGCCACCCATGGGACCCACGAGATAAATCCTGCCGGTGTAGTGGAACTCAATGAGATGGTAGACAATGGCGCGAGCTAGATTCGTAGGAGAGGCAGAAACGCCGACAACAGCGACACTCTCTGGGTAGAAGAAATCTTTCACTGGTATGCCCTCAAGTAAGTAATAAAAAATTCAGGGATTCAGGGATTCAGGAATTTTGGGATTAAAGGGCTAAGAGATTGCTATCTGTTAGGTTTTAGTGGTTGAGAATTTCTCAATTTCTCAATTCCCTAATTCCTCAATTCCTTGATGTATAGTTTCTTGCATTGGCGCGCACAAAAGGTGATACTAAACGGGCATACTCATCCCTGTCAATGGATAACATCGAGCCCGGATGTTTCACGAATTGCTTGCTTTGACAGGAATTGTTAAAACATCCAGGCTAGGCATTAACTTTGCAGTATTATACAGATTGCCGATTCTATAGATTAGACTTCTGTCAAGCCGAAATCTAAAATCAATACCAGGGGGTAGAAAATGGACCTCGGTAAACGGAGAAGCACTGTTTTCTTGGTGCTGGCACTTTTACTTATGTTCTTCTCCCTATTGTCTTTGAGCTGTCAGAGCCTAAAGCAGGCGCGGAAATACGATGCAGATGAACGTTGGCCATGTCCGGAATATGCGGATCTGCCGCTGAGACAAGATCAGTTCGAGATGGCGATTGAGAGGCACTTAATAGTGCTGGCCCAAGACCCTGATAATGCAGTGGCGCATTATCATCTGGGTTACGCCTATGTTCAGCTTGGCTTCCATGCTGACGGCATTTCAGAATATTTAAAGGCTGTGGATCTTGGTCTGGTGAAAGGAGACCTCTATTACAATCTCGGTATGGCTTATGGGCAGCTGGGCATCTACCAGCAAGCAGAGCAAGCTTTCAAGCGAGCAATTGAAATGGAGCCCGAGTACGAAGACAATTATAGGGCTTTAGGAAATGCCCAATTACACCAAGGACATTTTTATGACGCGATGGTTTCGTGTCGTAAGGCTACAAAATTAGGACCCCATGATCCAGATAGTTGGCATTGTTTGGCATTGGCTGCGGCCAAGTCTGATGAGATCGGTGAATCGTGGAATGCGGTGAAGGAATTACGGAAACTGGATCCCGAATACATGTTGGATCCATTCCTGCTAGAAATCTTTCCAGCAGAGAGAAAGAGTCCACCTCCAAATGCCTCCTATGGAGCCAGAGAACCCAGAGACCCCAGATAAGAGGATCTAGAATCGTAGATCCTCAAGTCAAGAAACGCTTATACACTTAGCTCCGTAGAAAGTTCTTTCCCCTTTGAGATACTGTGTCACAAGACGTCATCCCGGCCAAGTCCGCCTCCGGCGGACGCGAGCCGGGATCCAGGAAGAGTCTGATTATGTTGAGCCTTCACTGGATTCCGGATCTCGTCCGCTTTAGGCGGCCTCGTCCGGAATGACGGGCTCGGTGAATTGTGGCATGCTGTCCAAAGGGAGAAAAGATTCTTGCAGAGCTAAGGTAATAGTTGTTATAAAAATTCTCCTTCGGAGTCCCATGACAGTTGATGGCTGAAAACGAAAAAAGGAGTTGCTGATGGAAATAACGGTGCAGAAGGGCGATTTATCCACGGTAGAAGCGGAGGCGTTGGTACTCTTCCACTTTCAGGAGGACGACGGGCTTCTCGAGACTACGGCTGCAGTGAACGACGTTGTCGGCTCCATTATCGATCAGGTGATAGAGGCTGGTGATTTTCGTGGAGAACACCTTGAGCACCTTCTCCTCTATAGTCAGGGCTCTCTGGCGACAAAACGGATTCTTCTCATGGGTTTGGGCAAACGTGAAGATTTTAGCGCTCACGCACTTCGGGAAGCAACAGCCCAATCTCTGAGAACTCTGAGGGACCGGCGTCAAGCCAGGGCAGTCCTGCCGATTCCTTTGGATGGCGAATTTCCTCTTGATCTTGAAGATACGGCTGAAGCATGCGTATTGGGTGGGATGCTGGGCCTCTATCAATTCACTGAACTGAGAACCAGAGATCTTGACAAGATCAAGGACTTTGATTCCCTTATTATTCTTTCTCAGAGGAATTCAAAAAAACTGGCTGCTCCAGTAGACCGAGCCAAGGCCATAGCCAACGGAATTTATCTGGCCCGGGATCTCGTCACCTTACCCCCCAATCTGGCTACCCCCACTATTCTAGCGGAGAAAGTGGAAGAGGTGGCGGAGCAAGCTGGGGTGAACTTCCATATTATCGACAAGGGAGAGGCTGAAAAACTGGGGATGGGTGCCTTTTTAGCAGTGGCGCAAGGAAGTGATGAACCAGGCCTTATGGTGGTGCTCGATTATGAGCCAGCAACACACGACGGGCCACCGGTGATCCTGGTTGGCAAGGGAATCACCTTCGATAGCGGCGGCATTTCCATAAAGCCAGCAAAAGATATGGACAGGATGAAACACGATATGGCCGGAGCGGCCGCGGTCGTCGGCGCCATTCAAGTGGTTGCTGCTCTCAAATTGCCGCAGAGGGTGGTTGGCCTTATTCCCTTCACTGAAAACCTTCCCAGCGGCAAAGCCTATAAACCGGGAGATGTGATCCACTCATTGAGCGGACTGAATATCGAGGTAATAAATACGGATGCCGAGGGGCGTATGATCCTGGCTGATGCCCTTACGTATGCCGGACGTTTTGAGCCTGAGGCCATAGTTGATCTCGCCACTTTAACCGGGGCATGTGTTGTGGCACTGGGCGACGATGTTGCCGGACTCATGGGTACCGACGATGGATTATTGGCCAGGTTACAGGCCGCGAGTGAAGAGAGTGGTGAAAAGGTGTGGCCCCTGCCTTTGTGGGATAGTTACTTTCAACCCATGAAAAGTGACGTTGCCGATATGAAAAACGTAAATGGCCGCAAAGCTGGAGCGATCACCGCAGCGATTTTTTTGAAACAGTTCGTTCCGGAGGGAGTGCCGTGGGCTCATCTGGATATAGCCGGTTGCGCCTGGGAAGACAAAGGAAAACCTTTGGTTCCCAAGGGAGCCACAGGTATGGGAGTGCATCTTCTCACCCGGCTACTTCAAAGCTGGACACCGCTAACCGAGAATAAAAAGTAATCTTCCTTTGAGTAGGGTTTTCAGTGTTCAGGTTTCAGCTTTCAGCTTCGATTCTTTTCTTTATCCTGACACCTGACACCTGACACCTATACTCTGAGATTTGTCATTTGGAATTGTATGCCTCCCGTACTCATTCCGAATCTAGATCCTGACCACCTGCCGTTGCCTTCCTCTCTAAGAGTTCCTGCAACTCATCACCAAGGATGGTCTCTTTTTCAAGGAGCGTCTGGGAGATGAGCTCCAACTGCTCTCTCTTTTCAGTGAGTATTGTTCTGACTCGTTGGTGGCACTCTTCCATGAGTCGGGAGACCTCGGCGTCGATTTCTTGAGCAGTCTCTTCGCTGTATTCTTTGGCAGGCGCAATACCGCTATCGAGAAAAAGGGGACGTTTTTCTTTCGTATAGGTAACGAGGCCCAATTTCTCACTCATGCCATACTCAGTGACCATACTTCTGGCGATGTCGGTGGCTCGCTGGAGGTCGTTCTGGGCACCAGTGGAAATGTCTTCGAAGATGATTTCTTCAGCGACCCGGCCTCCCAACAGAACACAGAGTCGATCCAGGAGTTCCTCACGGGTCATGAGGTAACGATCTTCAGTGGGGAGTTGTTGAGTGTACCCAAGGGCAGCAATGCCCCTGGGAATTATGGAGACCTTGTTTACGGGATCGGCGGTGGGCACGTTCATGGCCACCAGAGCGTGGCCGCTTTCGTGATACGCTACGATATGTTTTTCCTTCTCATTCATCATTCGATTTTTCTTTTCCAACCCTCCAATGATCCGGTCGATGGCATCTTGAAACTCAGCCATACCAACGCTCTCTTTATTCCGGCGGGCTGAAAGCAATGCCGCTTCATTGACGAGGTTAGCCAGGTCCGCACCTACAAAACCAGGGGTTAGCGCCGCGACCTTGGCGAGATCCACCTGAGAGCCAAGTTTTACTTCTTTGGTGTGAACCTTGAGAATGGCTTCCCGACCGCGAAGATCGGGCCTGTCGATGGCGACGTTTCGGTCGAAGCGACCGGCGCGCAGGAGGGCAGGATCAAGAATTTCAGGGCGGTTTGTGGCAGCCATGATGATCACCCCCGCTGTTGCATCGAAGCCATCCATCTCCACCAGCAACTGGTTAAGAGTTTGCTCCCGTTCATCATGACCCCCCATTGGACTCATGCCCCTTGCTTTGCCCAGAGCATCCAGTTCATCCACGAAGATGATACAGGGAGCATGATCTTTGGCCTGAGCAAATAGATCACGCACTCTGGCCGCACCCACGCCGACAAACATCTCCACAAAATCAGAACCGCTGATACTGAAGAAGGGGACACCGGATTCCCCGGCTACAGCCTTGGCAAGCAAGGTCTTGCCAGTGCCCGGGGCACCCACAAGTAAGACGCCCTTGGGAATCTTGCCACCGAGACGGGTAAATTTTTCCGGTGTTTTGAGGAATTCCACAATTTCTGCAAGTTCTTGTTTTGCCTCATCAATACCAGCAACATCCTCAAAGGTTATGCCCACCTCACGGTCAGCATAGATCTTCGCCCGGGCCTTGCCCACAGAGAGAACTCCCTGGGGGCCGCCGGCCATACGACCTAAAAGAAATCTCCAAACGATTATGAAAAAAACGAGAGGGAGAATCCAGGAGAGTACGTTGGCCAGCCATTTGCTCTCGTAGTGACCGGCGTAGTCTATTTTCTTCTCATCCAGAAGTTTCACCAATTCCGGATCATCAACCCTCACAGTGACAAACTGTTTGTCTTTGTCACCCTGCTCATCTTGGGTAAGGGTTCCGGTTATTTGCTGAGGTTTTAAGCTGAGCTTCTGAACCTTTCCTTCAGCCACGTAGCGCTTGAACTCGGAATACGGGATGGTGTTCACCTGTCGAGCCATGAAGTAGTCGTGGATGAGCGACAGCGCGAGAAGGGCCATCAGAAAGTACCAAAAAGAAAAGTGGAATTTACGGCGACCGGGATCCCCTTTGGGTGGGATACTGTCGAAGGACGATCTGAGCTTATCGAAGATATTCTGGTCCTCAGGTGATTGACGGCTGGACCTCTTGGCCATATTGTTTTCCTCCTTGACCGTAACTTACTGGTTTTTATTTTAGCAGATGAGCTTTATTCAGCATCGAAAACCTGGTCCTTGGGGCCAGGTCAGATCGCATAGAGCATAGCGCATGGCGCATAGCGTACAAAATAGGAGGCTTTGACATTGACAGTTTTTCGCCATGCGCTCTGCGCTTAGCGCTTTGCGGCATGAACCTGGTCCTTTGGGTCCGGATTCTTTACTTTTATAAATTAATGACGAATTGGGAAATGTCCATAGTTTCAAGCGTATGGGGTGTTATGATGATAAATTTTGGCAACAGTGAGCGGCTTATCGGGAGGCGTTTATCCCCGCCCGCAAAAGGGGCTATGGTCAATACTTTTTCATGATTTCTCTAAAAATTATGAGTTTCTGGACGTCCTGGGTTCCTTCGCCCAGTGACGATGCCCAGGCGTCCATTGGAAATTTGTGTACCGGGTGATCCTGCATAACCGAAACCGCGCCGAACAGGTCAGCTGCCCAGGTCCCAACTTCTCTCGCTATTTCAACTGTAGAGTACTTGGCCATGGCAGCCTCCATCCGGAAATCTTCACCCTGGTCTTTGTTCCAGGCCGCTTTTAATGTCAGGAGCCGGGAAGCTTCAATACGGGTGAACAGTTCGGCAATCTCAAAGGACTTTGCCTGGAAATCAACAATTTTTTTACCGAAGATTTCGCGCTTTCTGGCGCGGTCCAACCCTGCTTCGAATGCTCCCACCGCAGTTCCCAGGGTGAGCCCGCTTATGGGAATCCTGCTCTGGGTAAATGTTGCCAGAACCTGCTGTAATCCTCTGCCCCGTTCACCAACGAGATTTTTTTCGGGAACAAAGACATTGTTAAAGCTGAGCCTGGTGAGGTCAGAGGGAATCCATACTCTCTTATTGAGCTTTTTTCTGGATACACCAGGTGATGAAAGGTCCACGAGGAACATGGATAACCTGCGATTTCTGGAGGCGTCAGGATCCGAGACAGCGGTGACGAGGGCCAGGTCACTGATGGCTCCGTTGCTGACATAGGCCTTGGTGCCGTTGAGAATCCATCCTCCCTCAGCCTCTTCGGCCCGCATGGCAATACTGGCTACATCACTTCCGGCCTTATGCTCAGTATTGCCGAGGCAGAGAAGGGTCTCTCCCCTGAGAGCAGGTGGAAGATACGTCTTTTTCTGTTCCTCCGAGCCAAAGAGATGGAGGGGAACCATGCCAAGAGAAATCTGGACCATGATTGCCACTGCAACTCCCGGGGATATTTTGGCCAGTTGCTCAAGGAGGATCGTCTGTCTCACATAAGAGTGTTCCACAAACTCTCCATTTCTCAGAGTGAAACCTAACCAACCTACCTTGCCTAAATCCTGAAAGAACTCCCGTGGCACGGCCTCCCGCTTGTACCATTCAGCGAGAAAAGGCTCCATCTCGGTTCGTAAAAAACCGGCAAACTCCTCCAGGTCTTCGGTAATCTCATCTGCTATTGCGAAATCCATAAGGTCCTCCATTTCACAAAGAGTGTATTTAATGAGGGGCCATCCAGAAACCCAGAATGAAGATCTCAGCATTCAGCAATCAGCGGTCAGTTTAACATGTTG
>JASFGC010000151.1:0-8074 GCA_050123975.1 Syntrophobacterales bacterium
TGGAGTGGTGGAGTAATGCAGTAATGCAAGAACCAATTCAAATTAAATTCGGGCTTTTGTTTTTGCCAACACTCCAGTACTCCAATACTCCAAAAGTGTTCGCACTTGTACCGGCAGAGCCATTGTATTCTGACCTGGCTTCAAGGACCAGGTTTTCGATGCTGAATAACTAGAGCTGATTGCTGGCGAGTTATAGGCGGTACGGTGGAATTATTTGATGAGAACGGGAAAGATAACCGTCTACTATGAAAGCAAAGCATTGTCTCCTTGTATTGCTAGAATCTGAAACCAAGCTTCAACAGTATGGTAAAGCCATCGAGTTCAACCTTTTCATCCTCGAATTTTGCTCTCTCTAGTAACCGGTATTTACCTTCCAGCCCGATGAAGCCAGAGGGGCGGAGATACCAATGACAGCCCAGCAACACGTGTCCCCCGAAAACAGTGTCCTCGCCGTGAATAGTTTCGTTATCTATTTCGCCGTCAAAATTCACAGGATACACTCCGATGCCCCCTCCTCCCAAGAGGCGGACCTTTTCTATAGGATAGACGCCTATAGCTGTTAGGGTGAAAGGCCATCCCTGGAGCTCGTCCCCACTGTGATCATCATGAATATAGCCTACACCAGCTTCCAGAGCAAAATTCGGATGAAAGAATCGTCCATATGCAAGCTCTACAATGACGGCCTCATCAAGTTCAGTCTCATTCGAAATGTCTCCTGAATAAAAATAGAATCCAAAACCTCCGGTTACATAGTTCTGAGGGTCATCTCCCCATGCTGCAGAGGGCAGAATACATAACAGGCCAACGGCTAGAACCATCACGACTCTCTTCAATGTGCGCTCCTGTAATTTTCTATGTTCTCCCGTGTTGGCTGAGCAATTTGAGTCTGGCCGAAAAGAAAAGAATCTGGATCCAAAGGACCCGCCTTCACCGAGGCTACGGCGCGGCAGGCCCGGCTTTGGGCTGCCCCGACTACGCTAAGCGCAAAGCGTGAGGAAAACAGTAAACGGTGAACGGTAATCCGACTATGGGCTGGGTGCGACACTGTTCACCGTATACCATTCACCGTTTACTCTATGTTTCGCTATGGGCCATGCGTTCCTTGTCCTCAGCGACTCGACTTGAGCTCGTCGACAAGTCTCGTCGACAAGTCTCGTTGAAGGATGCTCTCTGCGCTTTGGCTTATTCTCCTGGCCGGATATGGAGACGGCAGCAGCCTTCCTCTCCCGGTTTCCAAGTGTCAGCAAAAAACCGGAAACCTGCTCCTTCGAAGGTCCCGTAGTCAACCTCAGCAGCGATGTTGCACATCCTGGCAATTTCCTGATCACTCAACCCCATCTCCTGATAGGCTTCCTTCAAAGGACAGGTTCGCATCTGGATGTCCAGCCCTTCGGCATCACAACGAAGTACTTGCGGTTGGAACATCTCTCCTCGATCTGCGGCGCCTGCTAGGAAGGCGTCTTTCAACCCTTCCATGTCTGCGGGTGAAAATTTCGCATATTTTTTGCCGATCTCGAGGCCACGGTTGTAGATCCCCCGTTTCATTATTTCTGCCCCTTTTTCGTCCCCTACTTCCTTCCTCAATTCCTGGAAGATATGATAGTACATCAACCCCCGGTTCTTGTAGGCAGCATAGAGTTGCTGACGCAAGATCTCTTCAGACATGTTCCCTCCTGTGCTAACAATGGTAGCCCATTCATGATTCGGGTGGTTTTCGTTCGGTTCGCCAGACGATGATAACCCCTGCAATAAATATTGGTAAGCTCACGAGGTACGCTTTGCTCAGGCCCACATATGGACTGATGAAAAGAAATAAACAGCCTGAGCCTAAAAACAAAATTGCGCCAATAATGTAGCGCCAATTACCAATCATGAAAAGTCCTTTGATTGGTTGAGCAGACTGCGGTGACAAGAATTGAAAATGTTCCCGCGAGCGCACTCCCTGTAGCGACACGACTTGAGCTCGTCGACAGGTCTTGCTGCAGGGAGCTTCAATCCTTTTTATTGCATTTGGATTTTTTGAGATTATCTTCTGAACCACAAAAGTGCAAGGTGTTATGCAACTGAGCTGGAAAGCCGAGGACAAGATTTCAGATCTAGATTTATCTTTCATGGTACTGAGAGGAGTGCACGGATGAAACTGCAAAAGAAACTGAATGGTTTAAAAAAAGAGTTTGAAGCGCAAGCGCCAAAAGAAATCGTCGAGATCATGCATCGTGCCACCGATGATCTTGAAAAATCTGGCATTCTCGATGGTACTGTGAAAGTTGGTGACGAGGCACCGGATTTTACCTTGCAGAATGCTGACGGCCAAGAATTTCGTTTGAAAGAATTGCTCTCTCAGGGACCAGTTGTTCTTAGTTTCTATCGGGGCAAATGGTGACCTTATTGCAATCTGGAGCTGGATGCTCTCAAGAAGGCGACGGCGGAATTCAGAGCACTGGGTGCCACTTTTATAGCAATCTCACCTCAACTGCAGTCGCACAACCGGGAATTCAGAGAAGAGAAAAAGTTGACCTTCGAAATTCTGAGTGATCCTGGAAACGAGGTTGCACAGCGTTATGGTCTTAGCTTCACATTGCCGGAAGATCTCAAGGAAGTGTATCTGAAGTTCAACATTGATCTGGAAAAATACAATGGTGACGATTCCTGGATGCTACCCCTTCCAGCCAGACTCATTATTGATCAAGCAGGAACCATTCGATACGCGGAAATCAACGCTGACTACACGGTGCGTCCGGAAATAGAAGAGACCATAGCCGCGCTGAAAAATATGACTGGTTAGTGTGTTGCGAATCCGTACCCTCAATGACAAACCTGAGGAGTGGGCCTCCGGTGGCTGAACCCCGGCGCAGTGATCAGCCAGCGGCGAAATCAGGATTTTTCAGCAAACAACTACTCTCTCTTCTTTGCTTGCCTCTCTGCTCCATTCCTGTCAATATTTAACCTCGAATTACCATTTTTTCCTCGGCACCTCGAGATTCTCAAATATTCTTTGATCTTTCATCAACCTTTCATCAGTGAGGATACATCATGATCGAGCTCGGTAGTCCTTACAGAGAGATGGCAACAACCTGTAAAACGAGACCCACAAAAGAGAAAAAGGTGGTCTGGAAGAGATTTGAATCAGAGCCTTTTGACGACGGCAAATTCCAAGTGAAAGTTCTTTCCAAGAAGCTGATCGACTCCGCGGCCTCACTTTTTCGCAAGGCCTACCCGGAAATTTATGGCTCGCCCCACGAGTTCGTGCTGATGCCAGATAAATACGAGGGGCTCATAGCCCTTGATGAAGACTGGAAGCAAGATAGTCGAAGCAGAGTCTGCTGCATGCCGGTTGTGGTTGAACTCAAGACCCAAAGGGTTGTCGCTGCCACCATGCTCACCAAGATCGAGAAGAACTTGCAGCTGGAGTTTACCTTTGCGGCCACCTTGCCGGAATACAGGCTGAAAGACATAATGCTGAACCTGAGAGTGATTACCTGGAAAACCGCCTTGGCCTCGGGAGCAGAGTATCTCACCACCTTCGTAGAGACCTGGCACGACATAACCCAGAAATGGTGCATTAAGGACGGCTGGCAGGTAGCAGGCATTTTCCCCGGCAACTTCGTCCGTTGGAAAGACCCGGATCAGGAGTACCGAGGTTGCACAATCCACTGCTATTATTTTCTCGGCGATGCTGAAGACTTTATCACCAAACCAAACGAGTGGAGCCTTGCCCCGGAGTTAAAAGAACTGTGGAGGGTAACGGATCGGATCAACAAAAAAATAGCCAAGGAAGGAAACATCCCTCCCTGGCTCGAAAAACATTTAAGGTAGATAAGGTGGGTTTTCCTTAACCCTCCGGCCCACCTCCCAACCCTATAGGGCAGTCCCGCTTGTTCGCCCCTTTGTCACCGCCGGAAAAATAAATGTGTCTGCCGTTACTGCTACCAAGCCATCTCCTGAGAACCGGCCGCCAGCAGTACATTTCATAGAGTCTAAAGGCAAAGGTGAATTTACCACCGACCCTGCACCACAGGTTCAAGGGATGGAAGAAGTGCTGCAGTCGAGTTTTCATCTGAGTCTGTCTTCCCCCCGTTTTTGCACCGTCATAATGAGGTAATGACCAATTTGACCGAGGTAACTATAACCGCTAGAATTCCAAAAGCAACCACCTCTTAACCGGAGGAAGATTATGAGCCAGAGAACGAAAGAGTTGGTGGAACGTTTCACGGCATTCAACAACGACTTCATCGCCTTTGTCGAGAAGTGCACCGACGAGGATTGGCAAAAAGTGTGTGGAGGGGAACAGTGGACTGTTGGTGTGGTGGCGCATCATGTTGCCGCTGGTCACTTTGGAGCCATAGATTTTGTCAAGATGATCGTCGCCGGTGAAGCAATACCGGAAATTACCATGGAGGCAATCGACCAGATGAACGCGCAACATGCCAAAGAGCATGCACATTGTACAAAAGAAGAAGTCCTCACCTTGTTGCGCGAAAACGGTTCAGCCTTTGCTGGCTACCTGGAAGGATTGAGTGAGGCGGACCTAGCCCGCACCGGCTACCTTGCGGCAATTGGTGGCGATGTCAGCGCCCAGCAATTCATTGAGATGGTCATTCTGCAATCGGGAGGAGATCATCTCGATAGTATGAAAGGTGCCACCGGGACCTCATCATAGAGAAACAGCTTGCTCTTACTCTCCGAACTCTTCACCCACCGCTATGGTTGTGCCAGCAGTTGTACCCACCAATGCATGTGTTTCCGTCTTGTGGGTTGTAATGATACCGGCGAGACAGATCAAGAATGCACCGACCCAGGTCAAGGAATCCAAACCTTCGCCCCAAAATATCCAGCCTAGGAGGGTGGCAAATACCACATTGCCGTAGGTGAACGGTCCTACCTGTGCCGCTGGAGCAAGGCTATAGCCCTTGGTGAGCAGAAATTGGCCCACTGCGGCCAGCAAGCCCATGAGAACGAGGAGCCACCAGATTTCCGCTTTCGGTGACTGCCACGACCAGACCAAGGGCACCGCGGAGATCATGGTACCAAATACGGTGAAATAGAAAACGATCCGGATGGTAGGCTCCGATGAGGACATACGCCGGATGCTGACCATGGCCACAGCGCCGAGAATACCTGCCCCCAGACCAATGAATGCAATCGGCTGTAGTATTTTCATTCCAGGTTTGAGAATCAGAATGATGCCAATGAAACCGACAACAATTGCCCCTCGCACCTTGTGCGCAACTGGTTCACGGAGCCACACATATGCAATGATTGGAATGAATAAAGGAGCGGTAGCCATAAGTAAGAAAGACTCAGAGAGTCGTAGGTGAGCAATAACATAGAAAAAGCAGTACATCCCTCCAAGCCCTGCCATACTGCGCAGGAGGTGGAGAGGGAAATATGATGTTCGCACTCCTCCTGGCGGGTTGCTGTACCAGATCCAGGGCAGAATAAAAAAAAGTGAGCAGAAATTTCGAAAGAACACCACCATCTCATTGCTGAGCGAAACTGAGACAACCTTTACCAGAGCTCCCAGTACCGCAAAAGTGAACGAGGCACCCAGCACACACAAAGCTCCGGCCACGGGCTGATTAGGATATGTTGCTTGGCGGCTTACGGTTTTCATTTCATCGTAGGGTGGTGGAATGTAAAAGACTTGAATAGCAGAGGCAGAAAAAACAAACAAGCACAAAAGAGTCCTTTGCTCATGGTATCCAGTCTGACATCAGTAATTGCCGTCTGGAAGCCAATGAGGGAGTAAAGAATCAAGACGGTTGAGCAGTGATGTGAAAAGGAGAGGTTTCAAGTTCGTAGGCCTAAGAATTTGTTACGCATTTATGCAGGCTGTAGGCATGGCAGACGATCATACAACTGAATGCTTTCCAGATGACGGGGTCTGAGTTTCAGAATTGGGGAAATATGGCAGCTTCCCCCTTGTATAAACCGTCCAGCTCTGCTTCCCATTTGACAAAACCCGCGGATTGTATTATTCAAAGAGTAGTTGCTCACACAAGATCTTCCCTTGTGGGGCAAACCGCTTGGATCCAAGGTGCTGGACTGAGACGGGAAGGCTTTTTACCTGCAAAGGACAGATGAGATAGCCCTCTTGACTCGGTCGGGAGGGCTTTTTCCCCTGGCTACTCGGCCTTTCTCGGACCCAATCTGCCGTTTCATTCAGATCTCCAGTCTGGCATCTCATCCAATAGATAATAGAACTCGAGTCCCGGTCCGTCCGGGAGTTATCAACCCACGGAAACCTTGGCTTTTGTAATCTTTTTGAGAGGTAACTCTTATGCCACAATTAAAACCGAATACTCGTGTACAGCCAGAAAAACTTATCATCCAAGAAAAAATCGACAACATTTTAGAAGAAAACCGGCGGTTGCTGCAGAGCCTTAATGATGATGCCGTAGAGAATTTTATTAGTAGGATTGAGGCGGCCAATGCCATTTTTTGCTCTGCTCAAGGAAGATCGGGCTATGTACTCCGCTGCTTTTGCATGCGGTTGATGCATCTCGGTTACCGGGTATACTTTTGCGGTGAAACCATTACCCCAGCCATTGGCGAAGGCGACATGCTTGTGGTCCTAAGCGGCTCTGGGGAAACCGCCTCCACTTTTGACTCAGTGCAGATTGCGAAAAAGCGCGGTGCAATGGTCTTTGCCATCCTGGGGCATCTGGACACGAGAATAGCTCCGCTGGTAGACCATAGCATTCATTTGCCTGGCACCACCAAACTTAACCGCGATAGTGAGCCAGTCTCTTTCCAGATGGCTGGCTCCCTGTTTGAGCAGGCTACCTTCATTTTTCTGGAGGCGGTTGTGCTCGCCCTCAGTCAGGATAGGGGAGAAGCCATTGATAGCGAATTAAGACTGCATGCGGTTATCGAATAAACAAAGGAGAACGTGTGAAGCCTATCTTGCAACTAGCTCTTGATTTTGTTGATCTGCAACGAGCTTTGAAAAACGCTCAAGCCGGGATCTCCGGTGGAGTTGATTGGCTTGAGGCAGGTACCCCCCTCATTAAAAGCGAGGGGCTTAATGCTGTCCGGGAGCTGCGCAAGCTGTTTCCTCAAACTACAATTGTTGCGGATATGAAAATCATGGATACCGGCCGGGTGGAGGTTGAAGCTGCGGCAAAGGCCGGTGCCAATGTGGTTGATGTGCTCGGCGCAGCCAGTGATGCCACCATCAAGGAGTGCATCCAAGCGGGCAAGAACTATGGCGCCAAAATCGTGGTGGACATGATCGCGGTTGAGGATGTGCTGTCAAGAGCGCAGTTTGTCGAGGAACTCGGGGCAGACTATGTGACCATCCACTGCGCCGTTGACGAACAGATGCAAGGGAAGGACCCTTTTGAGACTTTGCGCCAGGTGAGCCAGGTATTGAACATCCCGGTGGGAGTGGCAGGTGGCATCAACTCTGAAACCGCCGGCGAGGCTGTGGAGGCCGGTGCCGCCATTGTAATTGTCGGTGGTGCCATCAGCAAAGCTCTGGATCCTGAACAGGCAGCCAGTGATATCCGCCAAGGACTCGATACTGGCAAGAGCATCAGCACCACCCTTTTTAAGAGAGGAGGAGAGGCTCAGATCCGGGAAATTCTGGAGCAGGTGTCTACGGCCAACCTCTCCGATGCTCTGCACCGAGGTGGAGTTCTGCAAGGAATTCGGCCATTATTCCCAGGCATCCAGATGGTGGGTAGGGCGATTACTGTAAGAACCTATCCGGGCGATTGGGCTAAGCCGGTTCAGGCCATTGACGTGGCCGAGCCAGGTGACGTGATCGTCATAGACGCCGGAGGAGTGGGCCCCGCCCTCTGGGGAGAATTGGCCACCCATTCGGCCGTGCGCAAGGGCTTGGCTGGGGTGGTCATCGACGGCGCCCTTCGAGACAGCGATGAGATCGTCGCCTTGAAATTTCCTGCCTTCAGTAGACTGGTCATGCCCAACGCTGGCGAGCCCAAAGGATTCGGAGAGATTGGGGTGCCGATTACGGTTGGCGATATGCGGGTTGAGACTGGAGACTGGCTACTGGGTGATGGCGATGGCGTGGTTGTATTGCCCCGGGTCATGGCAGTGGAGTACGCTA
>JASFGC010000152.1:0-8053 GCA_050123975.1 Syntrophobacterales bacterium
GT
The DNA here is from genome assembly GCA_050123975.1 of Syntrophobacterales bacterium. Lineage (GTDB taxonomy): Bacteria > Desulfobacterota > Syntrophobacteria > BM002 > BM002 > BM002. Next base: position 3 of record JASFGC010000152.1, read on the forward strand.
CGCACCTCACCCCGGATAATTTTGTCGAGAAGCTCTCCCGGACGCAAACCGGTTGAGAGTTGATACTCACCAGCCTTAATCTGACGGGCTGCCCCCTTGAATCTGACCAGCCAGCGAAATTTTCCGGCGCTGCGCACCAGACCCTGCCCGTGCAGCAACTCACTCAAGGCTGGGACCGACATTCCCACTGGGACCTCCATCAACACATCCTGCGGCTCCGAGCTGGCCGGAGTCTTGAGAAAGTGGAGCATATCCCCAATCAGCCACGCCGAAGCGAGAACGAGAACCAGGAGCAGAGACCATAAGAGGTTCAGCCTTCTATTTTTCTTGTCGGGAGTTGTTTGCTCGGACATTTTGAGTTCTTGTAGTTACTATTAGAAAAATTCGAAATCCGAAATCCGAAGCACGAAACAAATCCGAATCACCAAAATCCGAATGACCGAAACAAAAGATCTCCGTCTCAATTGCGCAGTTCTTGTTTTGAACATTGAGACATTCGAATTTTGAATTTGTTTCGGATTTCGATATTCTCCTTCGGAGTCCCACCCTTCGGGCGGGTTCCCAGTTTCGATATTCGAATTTAAGATACTGTTTCAGCGCACACTTATTATGCTGCTAGCTGGCTGCTGTTAGCCACCACCTTCTTATACCCCTTCAACCACCTGAGGCAGGATCTCACCGGCCTTTCCCCGCAGAGCGAGGTCCAGTTTGTGGGAATAGGGTGTGACTTCAAGATTGATTTCCACCACCCGCGCACCTTGTTCTTTGGCTACAAGGGCAAAGGAAGCAGCCGGTTGCACCAGAGCTGATGTACCTATCACCAGCATGGTATCACAGGAGCGAATTTCAGCGATGGCTTTATCCAGAATTGTTGGGTCAAGCTGTTCGCCAAACCACACCACGTGGGGACGCAAAAGCCCACCGCACTCTGTGCACGCCGGTAGTTCCGGCAGAGGAACTTGCTCTTTGCGACTTACCAGGTGGCACTGAGTACAACGAACCATCCAGATGTTGCCATGCAACTCGACAAGGTTCTTACTGCCCGCTCGGCGGTGCAGGTCGTCTATATTCTGAGTAATAAGCGAGAATTGAGGAATTTTCTCTTCCAGAACTACCAGGGCTTTGTGGGCAGGATTTGGCTGCAGGGGAGCGAGCAGTTCCCGGCGCCAATTATAGAAGTTCCACACTAGCTTCGGGTCGTGGGCAAAGGCTTGAGGAGTAGCCAGATCGGTGGCCCTGAAGCCCTGCCAGAGCCCGTCCTTGCCTCTAAAAGTGGGAACTCCGCTCTCAGCAGAGATGCCGGCACCGGTAAGTACAGCGACTCGCTTACTTTCAGCCAGCCAGTGGCCGGCTTGTTGAATATCCGCTGCAACGGCATCCATCAAATGGTACCTTCAGTTACCCGTCTGTTTAAAAGTTGGTAGATGTTTAGACCTGCTGCTTCGAAGCCTTTGAGACCGTAGACCATGTTGGCCTCTATCACCAGATATCTGTCTTCACAGATGCAAATATCAAGCCCCACTTCGTCAAACTTACAGAGGCGGGCCACTCGTTCAGCAAAGTGAAGGGCATCATCAGGGATATCATCAAATGATATCCTCCCCCCGAGAGAGACATTGCTGCGAAATTCTCCAGGCCGGGCAATACGCCAGTAAGCGTGCACCACGCTTGCCCCCACTAAGACTACTCGCAGATCGCGGTCAATGGGAAGGTATTCCTGGATATACGCCGGTGTGTGTTCTCGTAGGTAATGCTGCAGATCTTTACGGCTGCGAATGAGGAAAACCCCTCGACCCTGAGAGGAGCCCCGGGGGACCTTGGCTATAAAAGGAAAAGAGAAATACGCCAGGATCTCTGACACACGGGGTTTGTCCCTGTAGATCCGAGTGCGAGGGTGGGGGATACCAAGCAGAGTAAAAAGCTCGGTTTGTTTGATCTTGTCTCCCATGTATCGGTAGAAATTCGCAGGGAAAACCTTCTTGTCCAGCGCCAGAAAAACGTCTTCATAGAGGGTGCTCGGGTAATAAATGGTGTCGGCGTTTCGCAGCAGGTCAAGTTCAATTTCGCTGTAATCACTGAAGTTGGGATGCAACCCCAAAGTGTGTACCAGAGGACTATGGCGCAGTCTTTTTCCTAGAGCGACCCTTTTCCCTTTCATCAGATCCTCGTCCAAAGAAGTCGCCTCCACCAATAAATCCGAATATCGAAACTGGGAACCCGCCCGAAGGGTGGGACTCCGAAGGAGAATATCGAAATCCGAAACAAATCCGAATTATCAAAATTCAAATGACCAAAATCGTAATGTCTCGATATAAGTCCCACAGTTTTTGTTTTGAACATTGAGACATTCGAATTTTGAATTTGTTTCGTGCTTCGGATTTCGGATTTCGGATTTATCTCCCTATCTATAGTTGTGAGCGTCTGAGTTATTGAAAGCTAACGAGCAGGATCTCAGCCTTTTAAGATTTGCTCCAGTGGTTTGTAATCGTAATCCAGGTCCCGTGCCACCATCTCATGGGTAACATGGCTGCGATAAACGTTAATCCCTTTTGCAAGGTCCGGGTCAGCTGCAACAGCGGACTCAAAGCCCTGGTTCGCTATCTTGAGAGCATAGCTTATGGTAACGTTGGTGAGAGCAAAGGTGGCGGTTCTTGGCACAGCCCCGGGCATATTGGCCACACAATAATGAATGACGTTATCAACAGTGAACACGGGCTCATCATGGGTGGTTGGTCGGCAGGTCTCGCAGCATCCTCCTTGGTCCACAGCAACGTCTACAATCACTGTGCCAGGCTTCATTTTGGCAATCATTTCACCGCTGATAAGACTTGGGGCTCGTCCGCCAGGAACCAATACTGCGCCGACAACCAGGTGAGATTCACCCACTGAACGCTCGATAGTATCGGGGTTGGAGATGAGTGTGGTAATTGCCGAACCAAATATGTCATCAAGGGCCATGAGACGAGCCTGATCTATATCAATGATGGTGACCATGGCCCCCATTCCCACCGCGATTTTAGCTGCATTGATCCCGACCACACCCCCTCCCAAAATAGTCACCTGTCCTCGGTAGACACCGGGAACGCCCCCCAGGAGTACGCCGCGGCCGCCCTGAGTTTTTTCCAGGTAATGGGCACCCACTTGAACCGCCATCCTGCCGGCGATCTCGCTCATTGGTGTGAGCAGCGGCAAGGAACCGTCAGGCAACTGTATGGTCTCATAGGCAATGCCAATAATGCCCTTTTCCAGAAGAACTGCTGTCAGTTCAGGCGCAGGCGCCAGATGTAAATAGGTATAGACTATCAGGCCTGGTCTCAGGAGGTCATACTCCGGAGGCAAAGGCTCTTTCACTTTCATCACCAACTCTGCCTCTCCATAGACCTCAGCAGCCGATGATGCCAGGTGGGCTCCGGCAGCCTTAAACTCCTGATCACTAATACCCGCGCCTTCGCCTGCGCCTTTTTCAATCAGCACCCGGTGGCCCGAGGCTGCTAGGAGCCGCACGCCAGCCGGAACGATTCCCACACGGTATTCCTCGGTCTTTATCTCCTTTGGAACTCCGATAATCATTGGTGGCCTCCACAGAGCAGATAGATCTTTGGTTATTTGTGGGAGCGGCTTTCAGGCCGCGACCCGCTATACCTCAAGTCATAACTCTCGGTTGTCATTGGGTCACTCGGGCTGGCGCCCGTCATTGAGTCATCAGGTCGTTGCAGTCGGGGATCACCAATAAAAGCGAAGCTATGATCCAGTGATCAAATAGACCAAGCGACTTAATGACTTAATGACCTAGTGACTAAAGCTCCTTCGGTTTCAGAATAACCTTATTAGATAAGTGATCCGGGTAATAGGACTGCTTGGCTTGGCGCAGTCCGGATTCACCCAGATCCTGTTCGCGATTTATGTAGGTGAAGTCGCTCCAAGCGTTTTGGCAGAATTCTTGATTTATCACCGCGTAGCTGCCGGAGAATTCAGGATTGGCCTTCTCCAGATGAATTATAGCGGTGTCAGGATTGAGTGGTTCTCCCAAACTGAAGGCCACCACCTTCTCGTCCACCACAATAGCAGCTCCCTGGCAATCCAGATGGTGGTAGTGAAGTAAGGCTTCGCGGATGGCCTGTTCTTCACTGAGAAGTGCCGGATTTTCCACACAGCTCTTGAGTCGACACCATTGCTCTTCCAATTCCAGGCAGGCCTCTATCCAGTCATCCTCTAGTGTTTGATAGCGGTAGGAATATCTTTTGCGAAATTGGTTGAGGTGATTACGTTTGCGGTGAAACTTCCGGCCGCTCAGATTGATGAGAGCTTCGGTACGGTAGACATAATCGCTATTGGCTCGATCTTCCAAAACTTCAAGGGAGAGAGCGGGAGCGTAACGCTGGGCCAGAACCTCAGGCACCCGGTGGATTTCCGGCGTATCCGTGTGGTTTGATAGAAAACTGAATAAATGCCCAAAAGCCGAGGATAGGTCGTGAGGTCCAACTGGCGGCAAACCGAAAGGGGGGGCTTCAGCAATGTGCCCGATGACCAAGAGCGTGTCATTGGCAAGGCACCACTGGAAATTGTAGTGGTACCGCCACATGAAAAGATTAGTGAAGGTTAGTTCGGAAGTGACCGGTGGATGCTGCTGAAAGAAAGCAGTAATCTGGTACCGGTCTTCTAAGTTCAACGGCTTAAAGTCAGGGTAATGTGGCGTGGCCTGCATGCAGTTCCGAATCGAGTCATCTGTTAAGAGATTAAGGATCGGGGCATTGAGCAATTACGAGAGTTTTCAGGCACTAATTTCTTGGCCCTGAATTGCAGAATCCCTGCATCCCTTAACCTCTGCTGTTTCCATATGTCAAATTGAAAATGCTACAGTGAGCGCATTCCCCGTAGTCCGCCGGAGGCGGACGGGGATAGCGAGCGAACTACAATAAAATTGAATCACTTCCTTACATTTCGAAGCTTCCCTGTCCCGCTTTAGCGGGACTGGAGGAAGCTTCAAAAGTCCAGCTTCAGGTAGTGGTAGCAAACGATCAGTGGGCCATGGTTCCGATCGTTAGGAATACTTTCACCAGAGGCAAAAAGCTAACCACTGTGACTATGTCATATCAAATGTAAAGGAGTCAACGAAATAACATTTTACTTGACAGGGATACTACTACATGATTTATATATAGGTTTTAAAAAATGCTATGTGATTAACCAACAGATTTACAGGGGGACAAACCCATGCTAAAAAGCCCTTGCTTAGCTTGTGAGATGGTCGGCCAAGATAAGAACAAGTGCCTGCAGAACTGTGATAAGCTCAAGGAGTACCAAGAGTTCATCCTCAAACAGGGAATCTACGCCAAGGTATAGATTTACTCTCGCAACGAAAGAAGAAAAAGGCGGCCTCTGGGCTGCCTTTTTTTGTTTCGTCTCTATGCCTCTTCCAATCCAATTTCAGATGCTGAATACTAGCCTGCTGATCACTCTTTGGCAGGCAGAGACGCCTGCCCTACTGGATCCTCTTATCTTGCCTTGCGCCTTATGCCCTGCGCCCTGCGCCTTCCTTTAATCTACAATCTACAATCTAAAATCTGAAATTTCTTTTCACGGAATTCGCTTGCCCTTCAGAATAAAACTCCATAGAATCCTGGGCAAAAAGAATAGGAAATAATCTTGCCCGGATATTTCATGAATCACTTGCTGCGACCACGGATTTGGCCGTCCTTCCTGGCGTCCTCGGATGTCGGTCCCTGCGACGTACCGTTCAGGTACGCCTCGGGACCAACATCCTGCGGTTGCCAGGTGGCACGCCCATCTTCGTGATCTCGCGACAGCTATTCATGAAACATCCGGGCAAACAGTGCCACTGTATACCTTGTGACTTTTGTGGTGACCAGAGCCCGATGCAAGGAGGACTCAGTTAAGATGAGCGACAAGCGGCAGTTTACGGTACTAGAGAAAAAAATCATCCATGCATTGCAGCAGGATCTACCTGTAGTCAAACGACCCTTTGCTGCCGTGGCAGAAAGAGTGGGAATCAGCGAGTCTGAGCTCTTGGAAAAAGTGCGCGAATTTATTGCCGACGATATTATCCGCCGTTTTGGAGCCACCCTGAGGCACCAACGTTCTGGATTTGAAGCCAATGCCATGGTGGTGTGGGAGGTAGAGCTTGACAAGGCCGAGGAGGTGGGCAACATCTTTGCCTCGTTCCGTGAAGTCTCACACTGTTACCAGCGACCCGCAATGGAGAATTGGCCCTACCGATTGTTTACCATGATTCACGGATCCTCCCCTGAGGTATGTCGCCAGATCGCTCAGAAGATGGCTGAGGCAGCGGGTGTCAAAAAGTACGATCTTCTTTTTACCCAGGAGGAACTGAAGAAGACTACTATGGCCTATTTTGGTGACTCGGAAGAATGACATTGCACATTTCTCATTTCGCATTTAGCATTTAAAGCCCGATGACCAATGCCAGATGATAAATGTGAAATGCTCAATGACGAGGAGGAGGAAGGTAATGGCTCAAGTTAGCAGTGAGAGATTGTATCGAGAGGCTGAAGAAATAATTCCTGGTGGGGTAAATAGCCCGGTACGCTCCTGCCGGGCGGTGGGTACACATCCCTTGTTTATCACAAGCGGAAAGGGTTCTAAGATTTACGATGTGGACGGCAATGGCTACATCGATTACGTGGGCTCCTGGGGGCCTTTGATCTTGGGACATGCCCATCCAGAGGTGGTAGCGGCTGTGAAGACAGCAGCGGAGCAGGGGACCAGCTTTGGCATCCCCACTACCCGGGAGGTTGAGCTGGCCCAGATGATTACCCAACTCGTTCCCTCCATGGAAATGGTGCGTATGGTTAATTCCGGTACCGAGGCTACCATGAGCGCAATCCGGTTGGCCCGCGGCTACACCGGGAGGAACAAGATCATCAAGTTCGACGGTTGCTATCACGGCCATGCAGACACGCTCTTAATAAAAGCTGGCTCAGGAGCTGCTACCCTCGGTATTCCGGGCAGTGCAGGAGTTCCGCCAGATTTCGTCAGGTACACCCTGTCCCTGAGATTCAATGATCTGGAGCAGGTGACAACAGTGATGCAGGAGCAGGGAGCTGATGTGGCCGCCATCATAATCGAGCCGGTGGCAGGAAACATGGGGGTCGTACCTCCCAAACCGGGATTTCTCGAAGGGCTCAGAAATTGGTGCGATGAAACCGGGGCCTTGCTCATTTTCGACGAGGTAATGACCGGTTTCCGTGTGAGCCTGGGGGGAGCGCAGGCTCTCTATTCGGTGCGACCGGACCTCACCTGCCTTGGAAAAGTTATTGGTGGTGGCTTGCCGGTGGGAGCCTATGGGGGCAGTAAGGACGTTATGAGCAAAGTGGCACCACTAGGGGAGGTGTATCAAGCAGGTACCCTTTCAGGCAACCCGCTGGCTGTGAGCGCTGGACTGACCACTCTAAAGCTGCTGAGCAAGCCAGGTGTGTATGATCAGCTCGAGGAGCGGTCCAGCTACCTATTTGATGAGATGAGTCGGCTGGCAGCCAAGCACAATGTAACCTCCACTATGAACAGGGTTGGTTCAATGGGCTGTCTCTTTTTTACTGGCCAGACCGTAGTGGATTTTGACACTGCCCAGACCACGGACACCCAAAGATTCGCCCGTATGTTTTGTGCCATGTTAGAGCGGGGTGTGTATCTGGCTCCTTCCCAATTTGAGGCTGCCTTTGTCAGTCTGGCCCACGATCAGGAGGACATAGAAAAGACATTGGCTGCGGCGAATGAAGTATTGAAGGAGATCTAATCCAGCGGGCAGAAGGCAGCCCTTCGACTCCGCTCAGGACAAGCTTGCAGCTGGCAGAAAAAACAAGGCACACCGGGATGACCCGCCCGCCTCGCCTGAAGGCGAAGCCGATGGCGGGCAGGCGCGGAGACACGGAGAAACGGCGAGACGGGGATTAGAGGTCAAAAGTCAGAGGACAGAGGACAGACGACAGCAGGTAGATTGCAGGTGGCTTTTCGTCAGTTATCAGTGGTCCGTAGTCCGTTGTCATCAAAGCATGGTGCGAAAAGTAAGGACC
>JASFGC010000153.1:0-8047 GCA_050123975.1 Syntrophobacterales bacterium
CTTTTGAATCAAATTGCGATATCAACCCAGGTAGAGACCGAGACTTAGTTTTATAACACAAATCATGCCAAGGTTCATGTGGCCATTATAATAAGAGAAAATCTGTCTGAGGAATGGAGTGGTGAAGCACCGCAAAGTTTCAAATTCCAAACACCATATCTCAGGGTTTCAGGTGTCAGGTGTCAGGTGTCAGAAAAAAATATAGAAGCTGAAACGTGTTGGAGCGAAGCGGAAATCCCGTCTGAAGCGAAGCGGCAGCGGGAAACACTGAAACCTGAAGCCTCCTTTGCGGGCAAAGTCATTCAATTCTGACCCCCCGCAAGAGTATGGTAAAATGTCGTCTCTTGATTTCGTTGGTGGGAGGCGATAAGTGTTGGAGCATGCTATTCTCAGCCGTTTAGTGTATCATACTCCCTGGTCTGGTAGAGACGAGGAGAATGAACCATGGAGACGAAAGAAATAGCACGTGCCGTAATTTTGGTGGCCATTGCCGTTGCTTTATCTCCGTTCTTTATCCCGGTCGGCATTTCAAAGTGCTTTCCAGCCCAACATATGGTCAATGTCCTCAGTGCGGTCATGCTTGGACCTGCCTATGCGTTGGCAATCGCTACCATTGCAGGCATCATCAGAAATATTCTGGGCCTCGGGACTTTTCTGGCTTTTCCGGGTGGAATGATTGGTGCCTTGCTGGCAGGTCTTGCCTATCGCGCTTCCAAAAACATCTATTTAGCCGGACTCGGAGAAGTCATCGGCACCGGAATCTTGGGCTCTCTTGTCAGTGTGTGGATCGTGGCGCCCCTCTTGATGGGCAAAGCTATGGCGCTGGCCACTTTGATGATAGCTTTCAGTGTCAGCACCCTCGGAGGAACGATTATTGGTATTATCGCTCTCCACCTTCTACGTAAGGGGGGGATCTGGGAGCCGTGATCCGTTTGCAAGACATACGATATCGCTACCCCCACACCGAATGGGTTTTAAAAGGAGTCGATTTCTCAGTAAAAGATTGCGAGTACCTCTTCATTGGAGGTGCCAATGGCTCTGGGAAGTCGACCCTCGCTTATCTTTTCAACGGCCTCATTCCTCACTACTTCGGCGGTACCCTGCAGGGCACTGTTACCATTAATGACCTCAACACCGTGGAGCATAAAGTCTTCGAGCTTTTTTCTCACGTGGGTCTGGTACTGCAAAATGCCGATGCCCAACTCTTCAATAGCACTGTGGAAGACGAGATTGCCTTTGGCTTGGAAAGCTTGGGCTTGACTGGCGGGGAGATCGATGACCGTATCCGGGAGATCTCCCGGACATTGAAATTAGAGGATCTTCTCGGGCGATCTCCTGCAACCCTATCGGGCGGTGAAAAACGTCTGGTGGCAATTGCATCGGTGCTTTGTCTGAACCCTTCGGTTTTACTTCTTGATGAGCCTTATGGCGATCTCGATTGGGAAGCGGTGGAGAGAGTGCGCCAGGCCCTGTCGGAGGTTAACCGCAGCGGCAAGACCGTCATCGTTATTGAACAGCGAATGGGTAAGTTCCTGTATGACACCTCACGGTGTCTCATCCTGGAACAAGGAAAGCTTCTGTACGATGGCTCCCCCCAGTCTGCCCATGAAATCCTTCTCAAGGCCCATCTGTTACCCCATTATTCAACTGGAAGAAACGGAGCGCCTGGCAAGGGACCGCTACTCGTTACTCAGGATCTTTCCTACAGGATCAAGGACAAAGATATCCTCCAGGGAGTGACCCTCGAGCTCAGGGAGGGAGAGACCCTGGCTCTTATCGGCAGGAATGGATCAGGGAAAACCACTCTGTTAAAGCACTTCAATGGCCTACTGCGACCCACGTCCGGCAGGCTTACCTTCAAGGGCGAGCACATTCAAGACAAGGCTCCTTCGGAGTTGGCAGCCGAGGTGGGACTCTCGTTCCAGAATCCAAACGATCAGTTCTTCAAATATCGGGTGAAGGATGAGGTCATGGCAGGGCCCAGAATACTCCGGAAATTACAGGAAGACTGGCTTCGAGAGATTTGGCAGGTCTTCGATCTCCATGAACTCTTGGATAGATCTCCATACCGGTTGAGTGAGGGCGAAAAGAAGCGAGTGTCACTTGCTTCCATCCTGGCCACGCGGCCCAAACTACTGGTCCTTGATGAGCCAACTTCCGGCCAAGACGGCCGTTTTCGCGAAGCTCTGGCAACTCTTATGGCAGAACTCAAGAATCGCGGCTTCACCATTGTGATTGCCACCCATGATCTGGACTTTGCCCAGGCCACCGCGGATCGATGGATAGTTTTACATGAAGGCAGGGTGGTTGGAGACGGAGCCCCTGATGATTTACGGAATGATGAAAAGCTCATTCGCCTTGGCGCAATTGCTGCACCCGATTTGGATGTTGGATGAATAGTCCAATCATAAACCACGGAGACACAGAGGACACAGAGGAAAGATATTTTTCCCTGGCCGGGAGACGGCGGCCAGGGAAAAGAGCATCCGCCTCCGGCGAAAGCTCTTTTGCCTGTCTCCAACCGTAGACATGAAGCAATCGGTGTACCAGATCGTGCCCGCAGGGCTGCAATCTTTTCTCCGCGCTTCGCTTGGAGTCCCACCCTCCGGGCGGGTTCCCAGTTTGCCCGATCAGAGGCCTGTCCCGCTGAGTGCGGGGCTCCCGATCGGGCAAAAATAAAATTAGCTCTGTGCTCTCTGTGCCTCTGTGGTTAGTAACAAAACCGGAGTTTCATTGATCGGGGTATTGGTTTGAAGCGACTGGATCCTAGAACAAAACTCGGCTTGGGACTCATGGCGATTGCAGCGGTCTTCATCGCCAAGGAACCGAAGACCCTCTTGGTGGAGTCAATAATTCTTCTGGCAGCTCTTCCCTTGCTCAGAATGGGGAAGGACTTGCTCCATTCCATGCGTTACTTTTGGCCGATGGTCGGGTTGGTCTTTGTCATTGCCTTTTTCTCCTTTGATTTTAGAGCAGCTTTGGTGCTGGCAGTAAGGCTGTTCAATCTCTTGACCGTCTCCTTCATCTTCTTTCGGGCCGTTAGCCCCGAAGAGACGGGCGAAGCCCTGCAAAAAATAGGGATACCTTACAGTTGGGCCTTTATGCTTACCACTTCAATGCGGTATGTGCCTCTGATAGGACAGAAAATCCGCCACATCATCGATGCCCAGAGCTCCAGGGGAATCGATCTCAGGCTCAGGTTAAGAAATGTAGGGAATTTCATGGCATTGCTCATGCCGTTGTTGGCTCAATCTTTCGTCCTCGCCGACGAACTGGCCCTGGCCATGGAATCAAGGGGATTCGGGCGCCAGGGGCGATCATCAAGAAAGCACTATCGAATTACCTTCCTGGAGTACGGACTACTGCTCTCTGCTTTGACGTTTTTGGTTATCTTCGCTTGGTGGGAAAGAGGGTAAAATCAGCTGGCAGGGGGCAGCAAGCAGCTGGCAGAATGAAACTAGGAACTAGGAATTAGGCACCAGAAAGAAGGAGTTAGAATCCAGAATCCAGAATGAAGAATCAAAAAGCAAATACCTCTTTTCTACTGACTACTGGCTACTGAATTCTCTGTTTCTTTTCCCTGACACCTGAAACCTGACACCTGACACCTTAGTTTTTGATCGTCATCACCAGAGAGTCCCGTGAAGAATGTGAAACAGAAGCCCATGTATCGCTACCTGATGATTCTCACCATCTGTTCAGCGGTTGGACTCCAAGGTTGGCTAACACTATTCAACAACTTCGCTGTGGAAGTCGCCGGCTTGGAAGGCGTCCATATTGGTGTGATTCAATCCGTGCGAGAGATTCCCGGATTCCTGGCACTCCTTGCCATTTTTGTGATGCTGCTTGTCAAAGAGCATCGATTATCGGCACTGTCTATCCTTGTTCTTGGAGTCGGACTTGCAGCAACCGGCTTGTTTCCTTCCTTCATTGGGCTCCTTATCACCACGCTGATCATGAGTTTCGGTTTCCATTACTATGAAACAACAAACCAGTCCCTATCTCTCCAATATTTCGACGAGAACACATCTCCGTGGGTGATTGGTAAATTACGAAGTATGGCCGCAGCCTCGAACATTGGTGTTGGTGTTTTCATCTATCTCGTGGCTGCTTTGCTGAATTACACCCAAATTTATCTCCTGCTTGGGGGTCTCATTATTGTCACCAGCCTGTGGGCCCTTGCTCAAGATCCCACTGATCGGGATATTATTCCGCAACGCAAAAAAATGATTTTCCGAAAAAAGTACTGGCTCTTTTATTTCCTCACCTTTATGGGAGGTGCCCGGCGCCAAATCTTCATGGCGTTTGCTGTTTTCCTGTTGGTAAAAAAATTCCAATTTACTATTCAGCAGGTCACCGCCCTCTTTGTGATCAACAACATGATCAACTATTTCCTGAGTCCCCTTATTGGGAAAAGCATCATCCGGTTCGGCGAGAGGAAGGTCCTGTCGCTGGAGTATTTTAGTTTGATCTTTATTTTCCTGGCCTACGCCACAGTTCAATCCAAAGCGCTCCTTGCGGTTCTTTACATTCTTGATCACATTTTCTTCAACTTTGCCATCGCCATCCGCACCTATTTTCAAAAGGTGGCAGATCCTCGTGACATCGCACCGAGTATGGCAGTGGGTTTTACCATAAACCACATCGCCGCAGTGATTCTACCTGCTGTTGGCGGGGTGCTCTGGATGGTGGACTACCGAATTCCATTTGTGGCTGGTGCCGGCATGGCCATGATCTCACTGATCGCTACGCAGCAGATTCGCGTGCCAAGGGCTAGCCCATGATCTTCTTAGCCGTTTCTTCGACCAAGTTCATGATGTCATCTCGGCTCTCCACATCGCCCTTGTTAAACACTCCACAGGCACGAATCTGATAACTATCACTGAATCCATACCATTTGAAAATGGAGTCGTACCTTGGAAAAACATCTGCGAAGAGGCTCTCGTCAGGGTGCCCCTGAGCCTCGATGAAAACCAGTTTCTTACCCTGGGAGAGTCTGCATGGGCTCGGGTTGGTGGCGTAATCGGGTACCAGATATGAATAGGTTCGGTCAATGAAAGCCTTGAGTTGACTGGAGATCTCGGCGAAATAGATGGGAGTGGCCAGCACCAGGACCTCGGCATCGCGGATAGCGTCCAAGACCTCGGCCAGGTCGTCCTTGAGTACACACTTGTCCAGCTTGGTCTTGCAGGTCATACACGCTTGACAACCTCGGTATTTCAGTTTGTTCAAGGCAAAGGTCGTCACCTCTGCACCTAGCCCCTCGGCACCTTCACAGAATCTCGCGGCCATGGCTTTACTGTTTCCTTTGGGTCTTGGACTACCCAGCAGACAAACTATCTTCATGCTCACTCCCCCTTTCAGCGTGCTGTTCCCGTCAACCACTAACCTGCAATCCCAAACACTAAATCTCAGGGTTTCAGGTGTCAGGTGTCAGGTGTCAGTAGTAAAAGGTAAATCTTTATTGAGCATCGAGTATCCAGCATCCAGCATCAAGTTTTTAAATCCGCAATCCCAAATCCGCAATCCGAAATCTCCCTACAACTTCTCCTCCACCGATTTTACCTTGGCTGTGATCCGATTCTTCCCCTTTTTTCTGTAGTCACCTGTGATGGCAAAATATATTCTGTCACAGTCCTGAGTCAAATCTTCAAAGCAGCCTGTCACCACCCTCATGACCTCGCCCCACTCACCCTCGACGCTGGTTCCCATTGAGCCGAGTTTGTGGGGCAAGCCGCTGTCTTCGATAATTTTCACCGCCCTTGCCACATATTGACTTACACTTTCTCCCTTATCCAGAGGAAAGATAGAAAAATTGATGAGTACACTCATAAGACCCTCGCTCATTACTTTTTGCCATGGAAGTCATGGTTATGAAATTCTCTTTCCGCTCTTACCTGCCCAAAAAAACATCCTCTCCCTTGTTAAAGATCCCACCCTTGTGGCTGGGAGGGGAAAGGATATTTTGCCTGGGAATTGCTAAGAATGAATGGAATCTGAGCTTTGCTGGGTGCAGAATCCGCCGCCAACCAATCATCAATTTGAACAGGATAGCAGAGTTAGATCCGGATTAAATGTTTTCTTCTAAATATTTGATGAGTCCTTCGACCCGCTTTTTGCTCAGTTTCTTGGTGAATGAAAAGAGAGGCATGCACACCCCTTCTCCGCCATCGTCAAAGCAGTCCCCAAGACTGAGCAAATACAGGTCTCCTTCCTGACGCAATTCCAGAAACCCGTCTTTTTGAAAACTCTCACCCAATTTATACATTGATCTACCTCCTTCTCCCTCTTTATTGCTCTATATCTCGAAGCCCTGAGAGGTGAAACTGCCGACACCATAGCTCGGATATTTCATGAATTGCTGTCGCGAGACTACGAAAATGGGCGTGCCCCCTGGCAACCGCAGGGTGTTGGATCCGAGGCGTACCTGAGTGGTACGTCGCAGGTGCCGACACCCGAGGACGCCAGGAAGGACGGCCATATCCGTGGTCGCAGCAAGTGATTCATGAAATATCCGGGCTAGAGAAGTCGAAAAATGATAATGAATGTCCTGAAGTCAGCCGTGATGCTAATGTAGTTAGGTTACGGAAAGGGAACAAAAGATTCAAGAAAAAACTACGGCTCATCGATAGCTTTTCAAGTCAGTTCTGAGGAGAGGTCAGCTTTCTTAAGGCTTCAGCTCTGAGAGGAATGCATGGAAGGCTTTGGAGGCGAAAAAAAGTACTTTTGTTTTGGGGCCAATAGATATTTCATCCGCATCGGTCAATTGATATTTTTCAAGAGGCGTTATTTGATTATTATTGAGAAATGTACCATTACTTGATCCTATATCCACCAGGAAACAGCTTTGATCTTCGCTGCTAACCTGCAAGTAAGCATGTCTTCTCGAGACCATTTTATTGTAGATTACAATGTCGTTGTCTGGTGAACGCCCAATAGTAATCTTATCAGGTTCAGTAATATCCTTTCGTTTCGTTATTTCGATGACTCTCGCATCTAACACCGCTGAACGGACTGTACCTTGTCGTAGTTGTTCCAGCACGTGTTCATCTTCAACTACATCGGTGAGGAATTGAAACATCACATCTTTGTCAAGGAATCTTTCGGACTTTTCGACAAGAAAACCGTTTGGATATGCAGCAACAAACTGGCTCAGCGCTAGATCTTCAAAGCTGGCAAGATACTGGGCAAGTTTCTTATACCTAATCTTGCCTGCCACTTCCGAGATTTTGACACGTTCGAACTGCTTGAGACTCTTAATAAATTCGACACCAATACCCTCGTTGTCTTGATCAATTCTGGTAATTACCGCATTCCCTTGTAAACCGACTGTCTTGTCTTGCCCGGTGAAATCTGGTGGGAGAAAAAAGGTGAACTCTCCTGGTTCCCCTGCCTGGAAGGAACGGTAGTGTTTTGTTCTGATGAAGGCGCCTTTTTGGCTCAGGTTGGCGGTCGTTCCCTCAAGCGTATAGTCGACACCTTGCCTGAGAAGTTTCACCCGAAAGCTCTGACGTATTCTTGGGCTCTTCCGTTGATCAAATTTTCTCATAACAACTCGGGAACCGTTTAGCAAACCATACTGTGCAATTCAACAGACAGAGGGCTCTGAACTATCAGGATCTCATAGTGTGTTCATTCCAACAAAAAGAGTCGGGGAAAAAGGCGCTTCTATCCCATAAACCGCAGATCAGATGCAAAAATTGTACGAAACTAAATAGTTAGATTGATTTCCTCACACTTTCAATAAGTTAAGTCACACCGTACCCGAAGTCTGAGCCGGGCAAGGATATACCAAAATTCCCATCTTGTGAAAACGGTTTCCATTTATGAGTAAAACTTTTAACAATCGTGGCATTGTGATCCGGAACCATGGTTCAAGACGAATATGCCGGGCTGCTTATCCCCTGTGTCACCGTGTATCCTGAGGTTTGAACACAGGTCCTGTTTCCCCGGAGCTAGAGCGCCAAGAGAAACTCCGGTTGAACTTCCTCCAAGAACATCACGGCAGCTTGTTTGTCTTTCGCATTTATTCTTTTGACTTCGCCTG
>JASFGC010000154.1:0-8037 GCA_050123975.1 Syntrophobacterales bacterium
CTCTTGTACTCCCGTAAAAACGCCAGCCTGTAATCCGCTGCTGCGCGCGGCGGAATGTAGTTTTTTGAACGAAGATGTTCAAAGAGGTACTCGACCATCTCATCATCCGAAGAGAGGTTTTTCTGAGCCGCCTCCTCCATCACAGTTTTCAGGCCCACGATCCCAACGGAAAATTGGCCCACCCTGATCTGAACGACTTCGTCTTGCTCCGCCACAGTTAATCCCTTTGGTTGGTTTAGCCGGTTGTATTAAGCTATCAGCGTTCAGCCGTCAGCTTTCAGCAAAAAACAATTCTACAAGGCACCAGAAGCCAGAATTATTCGAAATAGTGCCTAGTCCTTAGTGCCTAGTTTCTACCCTATGCCCTATGCCCTATGCCCTATGCCTATGTGCTTTGCGCCTACTCCCACGGACAACAGACAGCCGATACTATTCGCTCAGAATCTTCTTGATCTCGTTCTTGGTCGCCACTTTCCCTGCTAGCTTGACCTCTCCATCCACCACCAACCCAGGTGTAATGAATACTCCGTAACCGGCAATCTCGTTCAGATCAGTGACCTTGTTCACTTCGGCCTCGAGGCCCAGTTCTTTCACCGCCTCTCGGGTGTTCTTCTCCAAGGTGTGGCATTTTGGACAACCAGGACCGAGAACTTTAATATCCATATTCAACCCCCATTTAATATATGCAGTCAGACTGCAGGTGTCAGCTATCTGCGGGAAACTTCACGTACTCCGCGTCATTTGCCTTCGGCGTCATTCGGTCATTACGCTTACGCTGTCATTTGTTGTAAGATCAAATTCGCAATTCGCAATTCGAAATTCGAAATTATTTCTCTATGCCCTATGCCCTATGCTCTTTGCCTCCTGCCTCCTGACTCCTAAATTCCATTGCTATCAGGCAAAGTATGCGCCGAATATCAGGCCACTGATACTCGACATTACCACCACCAGGCAAACGAAAATCAGGGTTTTCTTGGTGCCAATTACACTCCGAATCACCAACATGTTGGGCAAACTCAGGG
Organism: Syntrophobacterales bacterium; assembly: GCA_050123975.1. Taxonomy (GTDB): domain Bacteria; phylum Desulfobacterota; class Syntrophobacteria; order BM002; family BM002; genus BM002. Next base: position 1,023 of record JASFGC010000154.1, read on the forward strand.
CCGGTCCGGCAAGCAGCAGAGCCAGGGCCGGTCCTTTGCCCATGCCAGCTCCTAGAAGACCTTGTAGAATAGGCACTTCGGTGAGAGTTGCAAAGTACATGAAAGCACCAACCACCGAGGCGAAAAGGTTCGCTCCCAAGGAATTGCCACCTACCAAGCCGCTTACCCAACCAGCCGGGATTAAGCCCTCTTGTCCTGGTCTTCCCAGCAACAACCCTGCAACCAGTACCCCCGCAAAAAGCAGCGGCAATATCTGTTTGGCAAGATCCCAGCTTGAGAGGAACCATTCTTCCGTCTCACCTCGGGTCGTAGTGGTCATTAGTGTCAAACCTACGATACCTACGGAAAAAGCGATAAGTGGTTGATGCGGAAAGAGTAAGGCCAGGACGAGCACAACCGCTCCGGTCAGGGCCACTTTTACTGCTTTCACTCGAAACCACATAACAAGAATCAGACCGAGAAATGCGGCAAACAACCCGGTAATAAACCATTTGGCACTATAGATTGCATTCCACAGCCCCACCTCAACCGCAGGTTTTCCCCAGGTGGCGAACACCAAGATGCCTACCATGGCTGCAAAATAGATAATGTTCTGCCAGAGGGACCGCTCAACCACAGGGGTAGGTATGTGAACAGCTGCATCCAGTTTCGCCTGCTCCTCCTTTCTAAAAATGAGATGCATGAGCAAGCCGATGACGATGCTGAAGAGTATTGCCCCTACCGCCCGAGCAGTGCCAAGGGCAACCCCAAGTATCCTTGCTGTTAGTACTATGGCCAAAACATTTATGGCCGGTCCAGAGTACAGGAAGGCGGTGGCCGGCCCCAAGCCCGCACCCCGTTGATAAATACCTGCAAACAAGGGCAGAATAGTGCACGAGCACACAGCCAGAATAGTGCCGGAAACCGAGGCTACGCCATAGGCAAGAACCTTTTTCGCAGCAGGCCCCAGATATCTCATGACCGCTGCTTGCGACACAAAGCAGGCAATACCACCAGCAATGAAAAAGGCTGGCACCAAACACAAAAGAACATGCTCTTGCGCGTACCACTTGACCAGGGCCAGAGATTCAATAACCGCACCGGCAAACCTGCTGTTGTCGATTGGAAGCCAAAAGAAGATGAGAAAAAGGCCAATGATCACAGCCATCGGTTTCCAGAGACTCTTCCAGTCTATTAGGCTTTCCTCGATTTCCTCTACCACCTTTTCCCCTGCAACAGACTCGTTTTCAATCACACTCGCCTCTTCCATTTCACATCCCCATCTTTAGTTTGGCCGGTTTAGCCAGTTGTTTTTAGCTATCAGCGTTCAGCCGTCAGCTTTCAGCCAAAAAATCCAAAATTTAAAGTTTGAATCCCATATCGCACATCTCACATCTCACATCCCACATTCATATCCGCAATCCGCAATCGGTCCCTGCCCGCTGCCTGCTGCTAGCTGACAGCTGTCTCCCCTTGCGCCTTGCACCTTATGCCTTACGCCTACTACGTACTGCACGTCAACCGATCCACTACTTTGGCCTGCTTCAAGAGTTTCTGAACAGAGTCATCATCTTCCAACCACTCTTGCAGGTGGGATAGGATTGTTGCGGCATATGGGTTCGCCTCCTCTGGCCGAGCAAGACGGAAGTTATTCCACATGCCGTCCTTTTCACTGCGAACGAGATCGGCATCTTCCAGCAGCCTGAGGTGGCGCGAGACGCTGGGCTGGCTGATTCCCAATACCGCTTGCATCTCACAGACACAGAGCTTTCTCTTCTGAAGCATCTTCAGGATCTTCACTCTGGTAGCGTCAGCAGCCGCCTTCATGACTCTCAGGTATTCTCTCATGGGAACCTCCGTCACATATAGGAGTAAATATAGCTATATAGCTATATAATGTCAAGACTATTTTTTCCAGAAAGACGAGAGCTGTGGATTCTCTACTTGACAAGCTCATGTTCTCGGTTATACTAGTAATCCTATATGAAATTATGAGAGGGGGTGGTGACGTGGATATGGTCATGTGCGAGGATGACATGTGTTGCTGTTGTTGCCTTGTCCACTTAAGCAGCAAGGCGAGCGGCTATAGCCGACGGTTGCGTCCGATGGCCACACTTCGCAGCTCACCATCCCGTAGGTTCACCAGCCTCTGACCCGTCCGCAACCCGAACCTACCGTTCCGCCTGGTTTACTCATTATTGGAAAAATAGGATCAACATCAGCGCCAAGACTGGCTCGGCCCGGACGTATACGGTCGGCAGTCTTAGTAAATGGAAGGAAAACTATGAGTCCAGCACAACAACATTACGACAAAGAATCTGAGGCCTGCCGGGTAGTTATCGAGTTTGCTACCGAGATTCGACACCAACTGCCCGCTATTATTGACGACCTCGTCGCCTCGAGTCGAGATCCTCAGCTGTTCGCCCATGTGGATGCAGAACTCATCCCATCCGAGGAAAAAGTGGCGGAGATCATTCATGCTACGAGACGTTTGCTCTTCCCCGGGTATTTCAATGGGCAAGCACTGGACGACAATCAATTACAGTACGCCACAGGGATGGAGGTGAACCGGCTTTTTGAAAATCTTTCTGCAGAGATAGCATTGAGCATCAAGCACGACTGTCAGCGTTACGACCTGGTGTGCACTCATTGTCAGGAGCGCGGTCAAGAGGAAGCAATCAATTTTCTCAGAGAGCTACCGCAAATAAAAAAGACTCTGACAACGGATGTTCAAGCCGCCTATGATGGCGATCCGGCCGCCAAGAACGTCGATGAGGTGATCATTAGCTATCCTGGTGTCTTTGCCATTACGATTCACCGGGTTGCCCACCGGCTCTGGCAGCAAAATGTCCCTCTCTTACCCAGAATGATGTCGGAGCACGCTCATAGCATCACAGGTATTGATATCCATCCGGGAGCAACAATTGGTGAGAGTTTTTTCATTGACCATGGCACCGGAGTTGTCATTGGTGAGACCACAGAAATTGGCGACCAGGTGCGCATTTATCAGGGCGTAACCCTTGGAGCTCTTTCTTTGCCCAAGGACCAAGTGGAGCAATTGCGTCAAGAAAAGCGGCACCCCACTATAGAGGACGATGTCACTATTTACGCCGGCGCTACCATCTTGGGGGGTGAGACCGTCATAGGACGCGGATCTGTCATAGGCGGCAGCGTTTGGATTACCAGTTCGGTACCCCCGGGAACCAAGGTCTTCTTGGCTCCACCCAAACTCATTTACAAAAACTCAGAACCAAACCCGGATGATTCATGAATTGCCTGCTGCGACCGCAGATAACAGCGTCCTTCCGGGCGTCCTCGGGTATTCCTTCGACTTCGCTCAGGACAGGCGGACCCTGGGACGTACTGTTCAAGTACGCCTCGGATCCTATCCCCTGCGGTTGCCTGGTGGCACACCGTTCTCCACGGTCTCGTAACGGTAATCTAGAAAACATCCGGGTCAACTAAATGCGAGGTAATTCCTCATGGATATCAAATCAACCATTGGGCACACTATCGGCAGGACACCTCTGGTTGAACTGAAGAGCGTGACCGATGGCGCCAGAGCAAAAGTCTTGGCCAAGCTGGAGTTTTTCAACCCCCTGGGTAGCGTCAAAGACCGCATCGGCCGGAGCATGATTGAGGCAGCCGAGCTTTCGGGAGAACTTAAGCCCGGGGGCACTATCATTGAGCCCACCAGTGGTAATACGGGCATAGCCCTGGCCATGATTGCAGCCAGCAGAGGCTACCGTCTCATTCTGACCATGCCCGAGACCATGACAATCGAAAGGCGAAAACTTCTCGTCCGCTTGGGTGCCGAACTGGTGCTCACCTCAGGAACGGAAGGAATGAAGGGCGCGATTCAGACGGCCGAGGAATTGGTGGCTACTACTCCCGGCGGATATTTCCCGGATCAGTTTGGCAACCCCGCTAACCCTCAGATACATCGCGAGACCACCGCTCTAGAAATTTGGAATGACACCGACGGAAAGGTTGACATCCTGGTCTGTGGTGTTGGGACGGGCGGCACCATTACCGGCGTCGCCGAAGTGATCAAGTCCAAGAAGCCTTCTTTTAAAGCAATTGCTGTTGAACCGGTAGAGTCACCGGTTCTTTCTGGTGGCCAACCTGGCCCTCACAAGATTCAAGGAATAGGTGCCGGCTTTATCCCCCAGGTCCTCCGGGTAGACCTCATCGATGAAATCATTCAGGTCAATGCTGACCAAGCCGAGGAAATGGCTGCTCGTCTCGCCAGTGAGGAAGGAGTTTTGGCTGGAATCTCCAGCGGCGCAGCTACCTGGGCTGCCTCACAGGTCGCCATGCGCAATGAAAATCGAGGCAAAACTATTGTTGTCATCCTCCCAAGTACGGGAGAACGGTATATTAGTACATGGCCCTAGGCGCAGAGCGCTAAGCGCCAAGCGCATAGCGTCAAGATCAATTTTTCTTCGCTATGCGCTCTGCTCTTTGCGCTATGCGAATTGAAAGGGGGTGGTCCCATGCTATGGATAATGGAGAGCCCTGAAGGGGGCATTCAGACAATTGAAAAACAGCAAAATACAAGCAAAAAAAGAACAGAGGAGACAATTCATGGCAAAGACCATCCAAGAAATAAATGAGAAAATTAAAAAAGGAAAGGCGGTTGTCTACACGGCTGAAGAGATTATCGATGTGGTGAAAAACAAGGGCGCCAAGAAAGCCGCAGCCGAGGTGGATGTGGTCACAACCGGGACCTTCGCGCCCATGTGCTCATCTGGAGCCTATTTCAATGTTGGACACTCTAACCCCCGCATCAAGCTGGGTGGCGGCACTGTGACGATGAACGAAGTGCCAGTTTACACAGGTTTTGCTGCCGTGGATATCCTGGTGGGCGCCACTGCAATACCCGATGACGATCCACGAAACAGGATCTATCCGGGCAAATTTTCCTACGGCGGCGGTCATCTTATTGAGGATCTGGTGGTGGGAAAAGATGTGAGACTCGTAGCCCGGGCCTACGGCACCGATTGCTATCCTCGTCGCAAACTTGACACCTGGGTCAGACTAGAGGATATGAACGAGGCGGTACTATTCAACATACGCAATGCTTACCAGAACTACAATGTGGCGGTGAACTTATCGGACCGCATCATCCACACCTATATGGGTGTACTCCATCCGAAATTGCGAAATGCCACTTACTGCAGTGCCGGCCAACTGAGTCCTCTGCTCAACGATCCCTTCTACCACACCATCGGAGTGGGTACGCGTATCTTCCTTGGAGGTGGTATCGGCTACGTAGTTGACAGGGGTACTCAGCACAATCCAGACGTACCCCGCACCGAGCAAGGAGTCCCGCGGATGGGTTCAGGCACACTGGCAGTCACAGGAGATCTGAAACAGATGAGTTCCCGCTGGCTCCGGGGTGCCTCCTTTACCGGCTATGGTGTCACTCTGGCTGTGGGGATTGGCATACCCATTCCCGTCCTGAATGAGGAGATTCTTAACTATTCCGCGGTGACTGATGAAGACATTTTCGCCCAGGTTGTTGACTATAGCGAGGCCTATCCCAACTGTGTTCCTGGCAGCCTGGGGGAAGTTAGTTATGCCCAGCTCAAGTCGGGCTCCATCACCGTAAACGGGAAGAAAGTGCCCACTGCAGGGCTGTCTTCTTATGCCCGGGCCAGGGAGGTCGCCACCATTGTTAAGCATTGGATTACCGAAGGCTCCTTTCTCTTGAGCGAGCCGGTGGCCCCTGTACCATCGGTGGATTCGGGAATCAAATTTAAGCTCCTCCAGGAGAGGCCACTATTCAATAACGCCCGGGTGGCGGTGGATTAATAAAGCATGGCGCAGAGCGCTAAGCGCAGAGCGAAAGAACCTTTCTCAACGCTTTGCGCTCTGCTCTTTGCGCTCTACGATATACGGAGGCAAAACATGGCAACGAAGCGATTGACATTAAACTTTCCACCCCATTTGATCGACCAGCCGGTGACATATCAACTCATTACCGAGCACAGTCTCAAAGTAAATATTCTCAGAGCCAGGATTACTCCGAGGGAATGGGGCAGATTGGTGGTGGAAGTAAGCGGCAAAAAAAAGAATCTGGATGCAGGTTTGCAGTATGCTACTGAACTTGGTGTGGACATTAAACCACTCGCCCAGGACGTCCAATGGCATGAGGAGAAGTGCATTGAATGCACCGCGTGCGTCTCTATTTGTCCTACAGGTGCACTCTCTGTCGCCAGGGAGAATATGGATGTCTCGTTCAGTCACGACAAATGCATAGCTTGTGAACTGTGTATTCCTGCCTGCCCTTACGAAGCCATGCAGATTAGCTTTTAGTGAAAATGTACGAGGTGCGAAACACCCAGGGCAGCCGAGGCTACTCTGGGTGTTTCTCGTTGTGGAAGAAACTTCTACAAATCACTGGATTGTGTTAAACTCTCGCCGTTGTTCACTATCTTGGTAAGCCTCGGGGAAGAGCAAGACATTTCTACGAAAGCGAAAATCTTGGCAAGAATATGTATTCCCTGAAACTCAGCAATATCTGCAAACACTTTACTGAAACCTTACTGTTTGAGGATATCTCCTTTGAGTTGCACCCCGGTGAAGTAATGGCCATCACAGGGTGGAACGGTTCCGGTAAGAGTACTTTACTCCGAATAATTGCCGGACTGGTGAGACCATCATCGGGTAAGGTTGAAATGTTTTTTGACGGTAAGTCCATATCCAAGGAATCCAGGCGCAGGTTTTTTGGCATGGTGGCCCCTGCCTTGTCTTTGTACGAGGACTTGACGGCCCTCGAAAATATAGAATTCTTCTGCAAAGTGCGTGGGATTGCCTACGATCGCAAGAGCTGCCGCGACATCATGGAGCAGGTCCGATTGACGGAAAAGACTCACAAGTTGTGCCGAAACTATTCGTCCGGCATGAAGCAGCGCTTGAAACTTGCTCAAGCCCTCCTTCACAATCCTCCCCTGCTGCTTCTTGATGAACCAGGATGCAACCTTGACAGTAAGGGGATGAAAGTTGTCGAAGAGATTATTTCTAACCAGCG
>JASFGC010000155.1:0-8033 GCA_050123975.1 Syntrophobacterales bacterium
TAAGCATACCATTGGTTGTACCAGTGATCGGATGTTTTGATCCTGGTTAGAATATCGCCGACCGCCCTCCAATTCCCCCTCTGCCCGAGTCCGTAAAAGGCCATGGAAACCACATTGGGATGGGGATCATCGAGAAAGGCCAAGAGATCTCTATACGTTTCAGGCCGGCTGCTCACAGCCAGTCCCCTCACCAACCAGTAGCGAACTGCTATGCGAGGGCTTGTCAGCAACTGTGGATAGTGCTGAAAGCTACTTACCTCGAGCCCTTTCTGCTCTATGATTCTCAGGGCGGCAATTCTCTCTTGCCAGGACTCTGATGCCAGTGCCTGAGGGACATTCTCAAACTCAGAGCTTGCCCCTCTCATGTAGAGGAATGGAATCAGGATGCAGAGGCCAACGATGAGGCACAGGGCTGAAGCAATGAGAGAGGAGGTCCTCACATCCAGAAAAAAGCAACAGACAAAACGGATGAGTGCATGGAGTATGAGGTAGAGAGCAAGGGGCAATCCAATGACCAGCGAACGGAAGGTTAACTGCCTGAAAAAACCGTTCTTGTCACTCTTGGCAGAGAATTCATGCAATGCAGCTCCTGGGTGGGCGAGAAAATCTGCGGGCGTGGTCTTAAGGATTGTTCGCTTCCCATGGTTGAAATCCAGCATGTTATCATTTAGGATCACCTGAAGGTCAACTGCATCATTTGTTCCCACATTGAGGTAGTCGTAACTCAACAATTCCTTCTCCACTCTCGCAAGTAAAGATCCTTTTTCAAAGTTTCGCAGACTGCATGTCTTCAGAAGCTTCTGCTCCAGAGATTTGAAGACCTCCGCCGGGAAGAGGGTATAGTCATAGTAAAAATCATTAATCTTTGTGCCAACAGGATTGGAAAGGAGGACAAGGTCTCTGAAGTCAACAAACAAGTGGCCGTCAAGTTGAGATGTCCACAACAGCGCCAACACTGCAACCGGGATAGTGTGCACCACGCCGCGTACCCACACCCTTTGACCAGAAAGTGGTGGTATCCATCTGAGGGTGGCCAGGAAGACTACTGGGGGTATGGCGAGAAAATAGCAGGTGGCTCCGATGGAAAAGCCCCGCACATTCAGCACCACAACAGAACCCATCCAGAACAGCAAAAGAACAATCAAGACAGGTCGGCTCCGGGAGAACAACCGGTGCCACACCCAGGCCGCTGCAAGAGAGAGTAAGGATAACCCTGCCCCCAAACTGAAGGTGAAAAAAAGACCTCCTAAAAAGGCGGGGCCGAAATCCTGGAGGCTGGACATGGTTCGTTGGTTCGGTATAGTAAGGAACCCGGCAGCTTGTATGGCCGATAGGCTCCGATAGAGATCGAGGTTGGACAGATACACCTGTATAGTAGCAATGACCTGGGCTATCAGGAGACCCAGCAAAAGTGCCCTAGCCGTGTAGGAAAGTCTATTTTCTGACTGTTGATCCATTGGACAAAAAAGTAGGTGTCAGGTGTCAGGTTTCAGGTGTCAGTGAAGAAAAACAAAAAAGCTGAAATTTGAACACTGAAACCTTAATATATAGTGCCTGGCTTAAAATCCTCATTCAAAGGCTGTCCGAGAACTGCTTTCCCCTCCCCTGGCGGGAGGGGATAAAGCCTGCCCGCCATCGCGAGCCTGCTCGCTCAGGCGAGGCGGGCGGGGGGAGGGGGATATAATCTATTGAAAATAACTCCTTTTCACCCTCACCCCAACACTCTCCCGTCAAGAGAGTGGGAGTGTTTCACAATTCAGCGCAACCGTCATTCCGGACGAGCGCCGCTTCGCGGGGCGAGATCCGGAATCCAGTGAACGCTCAAACATAATCAGCTTATTTCTGGATCCCGGCTCGCGTACGCCGTAGGCGGACTTGGCCGGGATGACGCATTGCGACACAGTCTCCTATTGAGGGCAATGGCAGATGGAACAAAGATCGCTCAGGTCTTCATTAGCATGTGATGATCTTTTTTACCAGAGTGATGACGCTCTTTTCTGGTCTGAAGCTGAGTTCTTGAAACGGAACGTGATCTGCTATCTGACTGAATAACTCCAGGGCAAATTCCATCCCTTGGGGGTCCCACAGAGGGGGGAAGGAACAGGTGAGGAGACGCGCGAGCGGATCGAGCCCTGCCATGTCTTTGGTGGAATTTTCTTGTCCATGGCTCAGGAAAAAGATTTTCTCCAACCTCGCTTCCCGAGGCGAGCCGAATGCTGCCTCGCCATGCCAGGGCGTACCGAATACTCTGAACTCACGACCCTGTTTTCTCACAATGACTCTGTCGTCGCTGAGGATGTCAACTCCATTTTCTTGATCCCACAATCTCGCCAGCGTGCTTTTGCCAGCCCCGGATTCCCCCACAAAAAGGATTCCTTTATCCTCAACTACAATCCCGCAGGCATGAAGGATTACTCCCCTCTCCTGTGCTAGGTAATGAATGAGCAAAAGTTCTATGATGGGACCAAAATAAGGATCGAGGAAGCGGATAGAGTCGTCCCCAAAATAAAGGTCCGCGTGTTTGAGATGGTGCGGCAACAAGAGGGTTCTTTGGAGGTTATCCATTTCCGGGAAAAGTCTTATTGCTGACATACCGTTGTCACGGTACAGAGTCCAGATCGGGGGGGACTCAAAAATCTTTTCACCGACCACGAGGTCAGGGAGGCCATGGTGCAACCGAAGGCTGATGTCAGTTTTTCCCTGGGCCACAAAAGGAAGATAGGCTGGCGCTATTTTCCCAGAAATGTGTCCTTCAATAGAAATAGCCACATCTCCAATTTTGATGGTCACGTTTTTTCGCGTCATAAGCATCAAAATTAATTAAACCACGAAGAGCACGAAGATACTAACGCAGAGCGCATGGCGCCAAGCGCAGAGCGAAAAAATGAGGATTAAGGAGTCAGAATCCAGAATCCAAAAGGAAAAAACCTAAAGGATATCTTTCCTCACTGACTACTGACTACAACACTATTACGCTATGCGCTATGCTCTATGCGCTATGCGTGGTTTATGCACGTTGTGGTAAAAACCGTTCGCAAACGGTCCTTTTCAAACCAACAACCCACAGGTAGAACACGCTCCACAGTTTCACTCGCAGGTTGTAAGGGTCGATGCTCCGATGACCTCGCTCCAGGCAGACAACCTTGCCCAGAACCTGCTCCGGTCTCACTGGGACATCGCAATTCGTGGATGCGTCACCTCGCAAAATAAAGGTGAGCCCACAACCGTTTTGTTCCTCTATATTCACTATGCGATGGGCGATGAAAGAGTCCTGAAAGCGATAGAGGATAATGTCTCCCCTCTCAAGATTGGCTGGCGAAACAGGCTCAACCGTGATCAGATCACCATGGCGAATGGTGGGATGCATGCTTGTTCCCGGGGCTCGGAAACGCACTCCCAGGCCAAGGCTCAACAAATCACTACTCAAATAAGCAAAACTCGGCGATGAAGTCCGAGTTTTCAATGCAAGATGAGCTGTTTTCACTTTGTCGATAGCCTCAAACCTTATGAGCCTGGTCCGGCGCAGGGTGGTACAGGCATGCCGCAATCAGCGCCGTCAGGGCCGAGGCTTCCCCAGTCTTTGCAGAAGGCCAATACGGCACACTTGGCGTCTAAACTCACCCTTTTGACCTCGGGCTTCTTATATTCTTTCTTTTTACTTTTCATATGAGAATCAACTTTTCTTTCCAATACTCCACCAAACCCGTCATTCCGGACGAGTCCGCCTAGGCGGGCGAGATCCGGAATCCAGTCAATGTGCACTATAATAAGGTTCTTTCTGGATCCCGGATATCGGCCGACGGCGGATTCCGGGATGACGTTTTTTGACTGGCACAGAGGCCCGCCCTACTAAATTCTGGATTCTGTCTCCTGTCTTCTCACTCTATGCTCTATGCATTCCCAAATCCGCAATCCGCAATCCGAAATCCGCAGTCTCCATTACTCCAATACTCCAACACTCCACTACTCCAGTTACTTTCCTGTAGCCGACTCTATAAAACAGCCACCCCCTCCACCACCTCCGCTACTCGGAGTTCCTACAGACTTTGCACTTTGCGTGCCACCGCTCGCCTCCACCGAAGGCGAGCTCTCGTCACCGTCAGCATCCACAGAGGTGACCACGTAGTAGTAGGTGGTGCCAGCTGCAACCGAGGTATCGTCATAGTGATTGTCGGTGATAAGGGTAGTGTTCACCTTTGTGTAATTTCCTCCAGGTGTGGTACTGCGGTAGAGGTTGTAGCCGGATACCCCGCCGCCATTGCAATCCGTGGCCTCATCCCAGTTCAGACGAACAGCACTCAGGTTCCCTTGCGCCCTGAGTCCTTCAGGTTCTCGGGGAAGAGGTACCTTGAGAGTCATGGCCGGATCGCCAAAGAGTAAAAAGGTCTCATAAACCTCCTCATAGAGGGAGCCACCATTGGCCACAAGGGTCTGTTTAGCACTCGATACTGCCTGGCCGAGGACCCTGATGTCCTGATTGAAGATGGCGTCAAAGAGGGCAGTATCCAAAATATGCTGGCCTTCGGTGGTGGTTTGCCCTGTGGACATGAGGGCTGCTGCTGCCCCCTTGTCCTCAGCCCGCAGCAGAGCCTCGGCCAGGGAAGGATAATTCCAGTCTTCCGGATAGACGAAGTGGCCGCTGAGACAGCCCATGCCGACAAAGAGAGGATACATACCGCTATTGGTCAAGGTATCCACATCTGCGGTGCTAAATATATTCTGATACGTTACCTTATGATTAGCCAACCTCTGAATGGAGCTATGGCCACTGTAATTAACCATGAGCGTGCCGCTATTTATCTGGGCTATTATTTCAGCCTTCAGATTATTTGCATCAAAGTAGTCGTTTAAATATCCTGTCACCGGATCATTCATAGCTGCCGGTATCAATGCTGCGACATCGTTGTTCATGATCTCAAAAATCGCTTCATATTCGTATTCCTCGCCATCTCTCTGGTCATCTGCCAGGAGGAGCACGTTTTTCTCCCAGGTCTTGGTATTGAGGTTCCCCTCATAAGCAAGAATCTTATTGACTATGGCGGTTGCTTCAGCAGCACTCTTGGCAGGGAGCCTGCCAATGTAAAGATCAGAGATGGCATCGTCTCCGCTCACCCTTACAAACCACTCATCTGTTGCGGTTTCACCCATGTGATCAGTTACGGTCAAATAGGTGGGAATGTACGTCGTTACCGTATCTACCCCAAGGGAAGGATCAGGGTTATTTTTTGGATTGCGAGTACTGTCTCCCACCAGGAGCACATATTGCGGCGCAGGTGGAGTCCAGTTGGCGTAGGCATAGGCCAGAAAATCCAAAATGGCCTCGGGCGCAAAGATGCCGTAACTGTACTCATCAAAGATGTCTTCCACATCTACTACCTTAACCCGCAGACCCTGGCCCTGGCGAAGGGCGACAAGATCAGTTAACCATGGATGCGGATCTCCATTTATATCCCAGCCCACGTCTCTGTGGGTGATCAGGATGTAGTCGGCACCTATGGCCGGGTCCGCCAGGTTGCCGTACTCATCCTCGATGATGGCGACCGGGGCGAGCACTTGATCCTCGGTGAGAACCAGATAGGTTCTCTCTCCTGATCCACTTTCCGGCTCAAAATCCAGGGTGTAGGGACCAGCGCCTGTAGTTTCAAAAGTAATCAAGCGGTCCACATTTACCGGTGAGGTGATATCAAAGGCCAAAAGGTTGTCTCCACTAAACTCGGAGACCTGGAAGCGATATCCTGTCTCATGGCTAAATGCCAGCAGGTCACCGTTTGCTTCAAAGCGCCGTGGATATGTCACTTCAAACCAGTCCACAGCAATGGAATCCACCCCGGTCAAACACTCCAGGGTAACGGTGTTTATCCCGTCCACAAGATCGACCCCTTCGATAGTAGCCTCATAGAAGGCAATATCGCTCCAGCTGTAGGTCCCCAAAGGTGTGCCGTTCAAAGAGACAGCCACCTGGTGATAGGGGGCCCAGGTGCCGGCCATCATTATCTTCAGAATTCCCTGGTCGGCAACACCCGGCAGGGAAAAGTCGAAAGAGACCGGATCTCCTGCTCCCGCATATCCTACATCTGGCCCGATCACATAGGGGTCAAAGAAGTAGCGGTCCAGAGAGTCGCCGCCAGGAGCCCCAGCCCAGTATTTTCTGTCCTCCTCATGATGAACGGTAAAGGTATGGGTGGAGGGAACACTGGCGCTTCCTGGAGAGCCATCAATAGCTGCCATTCTCCTCGGTTCCCCAGCGCCCCCTTCGAGCGTGAGCCAGTAGACATTGTCTGTAGTGTATTTGGCGTAGCTTTCCTCAACCGCCTGTGCGTAGAAGTTAATGTAGTCCTCGGGGTCAAAGAGGTCGTCCCCGTTTTCATCGTACACATAAATGGCTATCTCTTGGCCCAGGTTGTAGATTCGTACTTCACTGAGATCAAAGGTGCTCACATCTACGCCGTTGGCCTCCAGCCAGGTCTTGTTCAACCGGTAGATCCCATCTTCCACTACCAGGATCTTGTAGGCGGGTGTTGCTGCCGCAGGTGGTGCCCAAATCGTCCGAACCAGTATTGCCGTCGATGAGAGAACTGAGGCTATGGGGTTGACCATCATTGATGGTGTCAAAAAGGCCATTCTCACGAAGGAGGAAAGATCTTTCGCACCCTCATCAGCCACAGACGGTGACCAGACCGTGGGCTCAGGGCCTGTTGCCTTGGCCCACTCCCCAGCTACATAGTCCACCCGAACCCTGATGCGGCGGTAGTGGCGAATCTTTCCACTTGCCGGGTTAAAGGTGAGCGGGTAGAACACAATCTGCTGTTTTTGCTGGCCGCGGAAAAGATACTGCTCTCCCAGGTGAACTACCGTTGCAGGATAAAAACTATTCACACTGTATGCGGCTTCATCAAGGACAAATATCTCGCCCACATGCGATAATTGCGCCTGCTCGTCCACGGCATTTTCAGGAACTGGGTAGACCCGGTAGCCGGTATGGAGCTCATCTTCTGTCTGTAAAACCGTTAGGGTTGCTGAGTTTCCTTCCGGAATATCCACAAGGATTCCTTTGAGTGGAAGTTCAGGTTTTCCCACCTCAGGGGTGAATCCGTGGATATACTCTGGGATCTTCAGCCGCTCATATTCTTGGCCTGCAGCCTCGACAATCGTAAAGTCAAAGGAATCGGTGCGAAGCTCCAGGGTGGTGCCGGTCTCATCTGCTGCCAGAATGTAAATACCGGGACTCAGGGTCCGCACTCCGCCTTGACTATCGGTATCTCTTTCTCTGTCCTCACCATCCAAAATGCCGTCGCCATCAGTATCCGCATTGAAGGGATCAGTACCACGCAGGTATTCCTCCCAATTGGTGAGGCCGTCTTCGTCAGAATCCAGGATGGCATCATCAACGCCGGGGTTCAGCCCGTGAGCGATCTCCCAGTCATCAGGCAGGCCGTCACCGTCCCAGTCCACACAGATGGGGCCGTGGAGGGTCTTCTTGCCGAAGATGTCCATATCCTCCAGCTGGTAGTAGTAAATCTCACCTGGGGTGACGTCTTTATCTTCGAAGGAGTATTCTCTCCCCACAATAGAGAAGCTCAAGCCGGAAATCAGTTTGTCCGTGAGCTGGGTGAAGGGACCCCAGGGTTTGCTGGCCCGATAGAGGTAAAAGCCCATGTTGTTGAGCTCCTGGGCTGTTTCCCATTCCACCAGAACCGAGCTTCCCGCACCTCTGGCTGTAAAGGAGACCAGATCAACTGCCGTGGCCGGGCTGACATCAGTACCGATGGAGTAAAAAGCAGAGGGATTACTCTGGTTGTTGTACTCGGTCTTGATCCAGTCGGCGGAGCGGGCGATATTTGAGATGCGGACTTCGTCCAATTGGCCTTCCCATGGATAACTCCATGCAACATCATGTGGCTGATCAGCCTGCCCAATCCACGTTTCCTCATCTGACGAAAGGATGTTATCTAGTTTCTCCAGTTCATACTCATCCTTTGATCCATCCAGGTAAATCCTCATTCTGGAACCATCATAGGTTGCCACCAGGTGGT
>JASFGC010000156.1:0-8016 GCA_050123975.1 Syntrophobacterales bacterium
CAAAGAACTGAAACCGCACCCCTCAGATCACATAATTGACAAGAACCGATACAGTGCCTTTCAGGGTACAGATCTAGATGATTGGCTACGCAAGAACGGGGTAGAAGATGTGATTATTAGTGGGGTGATGACCAACCTCTGTTGCGAAACCACGGCTAGGGATGCTTTTGGTCGTGATTATCGTGTATTCTTCGTTGCTGACGCCACAGCAACCATTAATGATGAACTCCATCTTGCTACACTGAAGAATTTGGCTTATGGCTTTTCTTATATTCTTGACACCAAAGGTCTCTGTTCTCACCTGACCGGGGGTCGTTCCGCCTGATGAAGACTGGCACTTACTGACGTCGGACAGAGGCAGATATTCCATAGATTTTCAGGAAGGGATCTTGCCATACGTTTCCGCTTTAATTTCTCTCCATTGCGATAAGTGGGAATCTCCCGGTGTTTCTTCGGGGTCCAGGAATAGAACTCAAGATTTCCGAGATTGATCCATCAAGAAATGGCAAACCGCCGGGCTATATCGTTGTTCACACAGAATACGCTCGTCCCTCTCCTTTCTGTGATTTTCATCTCCGATAATAGTGTGTAGATCCAACTGAGGAGAATACAGACTATTAGGTACGGTTCGGCCTAAGGCCTCTGCCATGGCCCTCAGGTGATGAGGAGCCGTGCCGCAGCAACCTCCGATGTAGTTAATGCCGATGTCTTTGGCTTTCTGTGCGTAGCTCGCCATCTCATACCTGGTGAGAACGAAAGGGTCCAGTTCCAATGGAAAGGCGATGTGTCCTTCAAATTTCTGGATCTGGAAATAGGGTTTCTTCGCAGTACAACGATACGCTACCGGCTGAGTAGCTACGAAACAGGATACTGATCGGCGCATGCGGGTTGCCAAAGGCAACATCTGCTCTGGATCGCGAAAACAATTTATTCCAACTATATCTGCACCCGAATCTTCCAGTTCACGGTATCCGTCTTCCAGGACAATGCCGTCCAAGGTCTCATCCTGACTTTTGAAGCCCAGGGTAATCATTGCCGGTTTGCCAGTGGCCTTAATTGCTTCCAGTGCGATCTTGGCCTCGCCTAAGTATTCCAAGGTTTCGGCAATAAAAAAATCTACTTCACCAGACATTTGGTACTCGAGCTGTTGATCGAACTGGCGTCTAGTTTCTTGGTAACTGGCTGGATTCGCTGGATCGTACACCCAGGTATTTGCCAGGTTGCCGGCCACAATACAGCCGTATTCTTCCGCAACCTGGCTGGCGATATCTATAGCGGCGGAGTTGATCTCCGCAAGAGCTCCTTCCCTGCCAATGTCTTTCAGTTTCTCTTCATGAGCATAGTAGGTTAAGGCCTGGAGGACCTGAGCTCCAGCACGAGCAAAGTCAGTTTGAAGCTGCTTCACGGCTTCAGGATGGTCGATGCATACCTCCGGGGTAAACGGACCAGCACTGAGATAGCCCCGACGTTCCATTTCAAACAAAGCCCCCCCGTCTCCTAGAACGATGTCCTCATGCAACAACTCAATTATCATCGGATTCCTCCTCTGACACGTCCAGTCGTATGGTCAGATTATTTTCTCGGCGCTCGTTGGTGCACAGCTAATTTAGCAACCCTATAGGTTTGTCGTAAGCAAGTAAAGTAGGTAGAAATTATTGGCCTAGAAGCCACTACAACCTTAATAAGATCAGATGTGAAGGGAATCTTCAACTTAGTTAACAAACTTGAGCATGGGAACACCATTCACTACTTCCATGGGTGTGTGCATGGGATCGTCGTGCAGGTGAGGATTTCCAAGGATACCAAGCACCAGTTCCCCTTTCGACTAGAGGTGACTCCGAACTCATATGCGGTTAAACTAAGCAAAATGCTACGGATCTTTCCCTTTTTCGTACTCTTGCTCGTGCCACGGGGGGGCGTAAAATGATCGAGTTCTTGTACCAAACTCTGGCCAAGATTGGTTACACTCATCCCATCCATCCGCCGGTTACACATATTTCTGTGGGTATGGTGATCGGAGCCTTCTTATTTGCACTGGTTGCCCACTTAATGCGGCATGAGCGCTTGGCACTCACAGCCCGTCACTGCATTTTACTTGCCATGGTAGGGTTGTTTCCCACGGCGTTGTCGGGCTACATGGACTGGCAGCATCGCTATGGTGGAGCCTGGCTGTTTCCCATAAAGGTAAAGATCGGCCTTGCTGTTCTACTTTTACTCCTTCTTATTGTAGCTTTGATCCTCGGCCGCAAACTCAAAGAGAATTCAATGGGAGTTCTGGTAATCTACGGGTTTTGCCTGCTCAATGTTACAGCTCTCGGCTATTTTGGCGGAGAGCTGATTTATGCTGGCAGTGGCCCCCTCGCGGCAGCAGAGACCGAGGAGATCCAGGTTAGTGCTGAGCAGTTCAACAAATCATGCAGTGGGTGTCATCCAGGCGGAGGCAACACTATCAGGGCCAATCTTCCCCTGAGAAGCGCCCCTCAACTGGCAGATTTCAACACCTTCCTTGCCTATATCCGTAGTCCGAAGGCGCGTGATGGCTCCCAAACCATCATGCCTTCCTTTAATGCGGAGAAGCTTTCTGACAATCAGGCAAGAGAGATTTACCAGTACGTCATCCAGGTGCTAATTAAACACTGAGCATACTATAGTCCGGTATCAGAACAAAAAATTCTCATACCCGCACCCACGTTTTTGTCGTTTGTTCAACACTGAAAACCTGGTCCTTTGGGCCAGGTCAGATCGCATAGAGCATAGCGCATGGCGCAGAGCGAAAAAAAGAGTAAACGGCAAATGGTAAACAGTTAACAGTCTCGGAGCCGCGCATAATCAATTTATCGTTTACCGTTTACCTCACGCTCCGCGCTCTGCGCTTAGCGCTTTGCGTCATGGGGGCAGTCCAAAGCCGGGTCCTTTGGGTCCGGATTATTTACTCACCTTTCAATGGTGCCTGGGCATTGAGAGCCCAATCATATTTGAGGTAGGATATCTTGGGCTTACCGTCCAGGAAGTGCCGGACTTCTTCATCCAGATAAGGCCGCATGAATTCGATTGTGGAGCCGCTTTCTTGAATGAAGTCCTCGGAAAACCAGTCGAAAAGTTTCGAGACGTAGAGCGTGTTTTTCGAGCGGTCGATTCGTGTGCCTCGGTTAGAGTTCAAGTAACTCTTGGTTTCTTCCTCCAACCTCATTTGAACATTTGCCTCGGTGTAAGCAACTCTGGGCAGCGGTGGGCAGCCCCTAGAAGCACAGATGATGGCAAAATGAATCCTTGGGTCTTTGAACTTCTTACGTAGGATCTCATGTTCGATATCATCCGGGCTTAATCGCCGGTTGGCCACGATATGTTCCGGGCTGGTAAAGAATTTTGTGGAAGTCCAAAGCCCCGGGAATCCGGTTTCACGCACACTTTTTTTCGGTTTCTTCATGATAACTTTATCAATGGTGACCGCGTTGTAGGCGTTGATCCAGAAGGCAAGTTGACCGTTACGGGATAATTCCTCTACCTTTGCATCCTGCAGCGACTGCATATATTCAGAAAACTGCTGGTTTTTTCCAATCCCGTTGTAATCCACCAAGCCCTTCTCATCCACGTAGCTCTTCAGAACCTGATCAAACTTGGAATGATCAAAATCATTCGCAAAAACACCAGGAACCAACCATAAGATCGTCCAAAAAGTGATGAGGGAGACGGCAATTTTTCTCTTCACGTGTTTACCTCTATACTCGCTTGTGGGTTCATCCGTTCAGTTCATGAAAAAGTTGGTCGTATTTAAAACATTAACCTTACAAAAACCCGTTTTCAACTCCTCACTTTTCCCCTTTTCTCCAAACAAGGCACCGCGGAAAGGCTCGCATCTGCATCTTAACCGCAGAAATCTCAATCGAGTGATTGAAAAACTGTCCTTTTTACAGTATGAAATATGGTGCGTTTTGACAAATCAAACCGAGTGGTCTCTTGGCGGTTTCCTACTGAGGGGGCCGCCCCGCCGGTGTTAGAGTGAGTCATGGCTTACCAGCAAATAACTGATCCCGAGAGTTGGGTTGATGATTACGGCGATGCGCTCTTTCGCTATGCACTTTTCCGCATCCAAGATGCTCAGGTCGCCGAGGACCTGGTGCAGGAGACCTTTTTGGCAGCTCTCCGGGGGAAAGACAGTTTCGCTGGCCGTTCGTCTCTAAAAACCTGGCTGTTTGGCATACTCAAACACAAAATCATCGATCATATCAGAAAAGTGAGCAGAGAGAGGCCAGAGGAAGACATCGAGACCGTGGCAAATCTGGCCGAGAAGACCTTTGACGAACAAGGGATGTGGAAGTCCCAGCCGGCAAAGTGGACTACCGATCCAGGCCTGCTTTTTCAACAACAAGAATTTTGGGCAATGTTACAGTATTGCTTGTCTGAGTTGCCACCACGGTTGAATCAGGTCTTCACCTTGCGTGAGCTCGATGAGCTCAGTGCGGAGGAGGTCCGTAAGATTCTTCAGGTCACCCCGACTAATGGGGGAGTCATGCTTCACCGAGCCCGCATGCGTCTGAGAGAATGCCTGGAAATAAACTGGTTTGAGAAAAAAGATTAGGAAGAAGAGATGATGTTCTCTTGTAAGCAAGCGACCGAATTGATGTCTGTTTCTCTGGACAGTAAATTATCTCTATACCAGCGTTTTGCACTTAGATTTCATCTTCTTATGTGTAAGCTTTGTTCACGTTGCTGGGACCAGATGCTGTTTGTCAGAAATGCAATGCACACGTGCTCAGAGCGAGCTGAAGAGATTGATTTCATGACTGACCATTCACTCTCGCCCGAGGCGTGCGAACGGATCAAAAACTCTCTTCGGGAGCACGAGAAGACTTAAAGAAAGGGCGCGAGCTGGAGAGTTGCTCTTTCCCACCCTACCATTGTTTTTGCCCCACAGCCCAGTAAACTTTGCACACTTGACTTGGATTTTCCAAATGCACTATAACATCGAGGCAAGCCACTTGATTAATTGCACCTAACCTCCAGGACTCCTGCCAATCCGAGGGGGTTGTCAGTCCGCTCGAGTCCGGCAATAATTCTCTACACGGTGTGACCTCAGGTGCAAGGTATCCTATCCTAATGTGTAAGGATCTCTTATCGGGATCAATCAGCAAGCCGTACCAATTCTGCACGACAATGGCGATCACTACCTTCGCATATAATTCGTATAGAAAAAGTATATTAGGTGGTTGCACTATTTTGTGTTTTTGCCACAGATCACAATGAGTGGGCAGGCTGACCAAAGGTGATGGAAAAGATTACTCTCGTGAAACATCAAAGAGAATGGGGGGTTGGCAATGAGTAATGAACAAAAGGATTTAAATCTTCTTTGCATCAACACGATTCGCACACTCTCTATGGACGCGGTGCAGAAAGCAAACTCCGGTCACCCAGGGACTCCCATGGCTCTGGCCCCATTGGCTTATGTGGTATGGACCCAGTTTCTTAGCCACAATCCACGGAATCCGAAGTGGTTCAACCGAGACCGCTTTGTGCTCTCATGCGGTCATGCCTCAATGCTGCTCTATGCCATGCTCCATTTGACAGGCTACGACCTTTCCCTGGAGGAAATCATTAATTTCCGCCAGTGGGGGAGCAAAACGCCTGGCCATCCTGAATACGGGATCACTCCAGGAGTGGAGACCACTACTGGACCGTTAGGTCAGGGCATTATGAATGCTGTGGGTATGGCAATGGCAGAAGCGCACCTTGCCACGGTTTTCAATCGTGACGGACACACTATTGTGGACCACCACGTTTATGCATTTTGCAGTGACGGTGACCTTATGGAGGGTGCCTCGCACGAGGCGGCCTCATTGGCGGGACACCTGGGTCTCGGTAAACTCATCTGCATCTACGACGATAACCGCATAACCATAGAGGGAGACACCAATCTTACCTATTCTGAAGATGTGGGCAAACGATTCGAAGCCTACCATTGGCACGTACAGGACCTGGGTGACCAGGCAAATGATCTTGCCGCCTTGGCAGATGCTTGTAGCAAGGCAAAAAAAGAAAAAGCAAGGCCATCCCTTATTATCGTACGTTCCCACATTGGTTATGGCTCGCCCAATAAACAGGACTCAGCAAGTGCTCATGGCGAGCCGCTGGGTGAGGACGAGGTGAAACTGACCAAAAAGGCCTACGCTTGGCCAGAGAACGAAACGTTCTTGGTGCCGGAAGAGGTTTTGACTCACATGCGCCAGGCTGTAGAGCACGGTGAGAAACTGGAGGCGGAGTGGGGAGATAGACTCGCTGCCTTCAAGAAAGCTTACCCTGAGTTGGCGGAGACGTTCCAAGCAGCCATGAAAAACGACCTTCCAGCCGGCTGGGATGATGACATTCCCAATTTCACCAGCGATGACGGTCCCATGGCCACTCGCGTTGCTTCGGGAAAGGTTCTCAACAGCTTTGCTGATAAAATTCCCTGGCTTTTGGGGGGGAGTGCCGACCTGGCGCCATCCACCAAAACCCTCATTGGTGACTCGACCTACCTCTCAAAAGAAAACTATGTGAAACGAAACATTGCGTGGGGTGTACGCGAACATGCCATGGTTGCCTGTTGCTCGGGCATGGCCCTCCACGGAGGGATACGTCCTTACGCAGCCACTTTTTTTATATTTACCGACTATGCCAGGCCGGCGATCAGGTTATCAGCGCTCATGGAACTGCCGGTAATCTATGTGATGACCCATGACTCCATTGGGGTGGGCGAGGATGGGCCCACGCACCAGCCAATAGAACATCTAGCCTCGTTAAGGGCTATGCCGGATCTTCATATTATCCGTCCTGCAGATGCCAACGAGGTTGCCTTTGCCTGGCGGGCAGCGGTTCAGCGCACTGGGGGACCCACCATGCTGGTGCTCACCCGGCAGGGGCTACCCATTTTTGACCGCAATAAAATGACCAGTGCGGCAGAACTTTACAAGGGTGGATATATCCTCTCTCAGGAAAAAGGTAGTGCAGCAGATATCATTCTCATGGCTTCTGGCTCGGAGGTTTCGCTGATCGTGGCGGCGCAAGAGAGTTTGGCAAAGGAGGGTATTGATGCCAGAGTGGTAAGCATGCCCTGCTGGGAACTCTTTTTGGAGCAACCACAGGAGTATCATGACCAGGTCATACCTCCTGAGGTAAAGGCTAGACTGGCAGTGGAAGCGGGAGTCCCACTGGGCTGGCACCAATGGGTAGGAGATGGAGGTGATATCATCGGCATTACCACATTCGGAGCCAGTGCGCCAGCAAGTGAGAACTTTAAGCAGTACGGTTTTACTGTTGAGAACGTGGTTCAGAGAGCGAAGAAGTTAATTGGGAAATAAGAGAGCGCAGAGCGCATAGAGCATAGCGCAGAGCGTGTAGAGAAGAGGCTGAAAATATTCCTATTGTGGGAGTGGCCTCTGGCCACGATAATCGCGGCTAAAAGCCGCTCCCACAAGGCTGCTCTATACACAAATTCATATGAGAATGTGCGGGTGGGGGTAAACCCCACCCCTACAATTTTATATAGAGGATTTGCAATGTAGAGGCGGGGTTGATCCCCGCCCGCTAAGGTTGTTCTAATTTACAATAATCTGGGTTTGGAGCTTTTTGTGAAACCTATCGCTCTTGCAGCAGATCATGCTGGATTCGAGCTCAAAGAGAAGATAGCAGGCTATCTGGAGGCTAAGGGATTCGAGGTAATGGATCTCGGCACTCATGACCAAGAGCCTGCTGATTACCCGGATTTCGCCCGCGCCATAGGTAAGGTTATTCAAGAAGAAAAGACGGAAAGGGGTATTCTCGTCTGCGGTAGCGGGGTAGGAGCTTGTGTCGCTGCCAATAAAATGTCAGGCGTTCGTGCTGGCCTCTGCCACGATACCTATTCTGCGCATCAGGGCGTTGAGCACGATGACATCAATGTGCTCTGTCTCGGGGCCCGGATCATAGGAGAGGAGTTGGCCAAAGAACTCGTCTCAGCGTTTCTTGCAGCCAGGTT
The DNA here is from genome assembly GCA_050123975.1 of Syntrophobacterales bacterium. Lineage (GTDB taxonomy): Bacteria > Desulfobacterota > Syntrophobacteria > BM002 > BM002 > BM002. Next base: position 7,991 of record JASFGC010000156.1, read on the forward strand.
TACCGGCGAAGAGCGACACGTTCGGA
>JASFGC010000157.1:0-7974 GCA_050123975.1 Syntrophobacterales bacterium
CGACAGAAATCTTCCAACTCTCCCACCACCTGCTGATGCAGCGTGGGATCACGCACAACTCCTCCCTTGCCCACCTGGTTTCGTCCGACCTCAAACTGGGGTTTAATGAGTGCCAGCAGCTGGCCACTACTTTTCAAGAACTCGAGGACCTTGGGAATAATTTTCTTGAGGGAGATGAAGGAGGCGTCGATAACTGCCAGATCAACCAACTCCGGAACTTGTTCATGGTTCAGGTAACGAACATTACACCGTTCCAAAACCACTACCCGGGAATCTTGACGCAGCTGCCAGGCCAGTTGACCGTAGCCCACATCTATGGCGTAAACCTTTTGTGCCCCTCTCCGAAGAAGACAATCGGTGAAACCACCAGTAGAGGCGCCCACGTCCATGGCCACCAGTCCGGTCACCTGCAATGAAAACGTATCCAGAGCTGATGCCAACTTGAAGCCACCCCGACTTACATAACCCTCACCTGGATCGAGAACCTCCACCTCAACGTCCGGGGCTACTCGCTGGCCTGCTTTCGACGCCTTGCGCCCCTCGACCCGCACTTCGCCGGCGAGAATCAAGGCGGCAGCACGTTGGCGGCTTTCAGCCAATCCTCTCTCTACCAGCAGTACATCAAGGCGTATGCGCTCAGCCATCGGCTTTCAGCCTGCAGCGAAAAGATACACCCGATAATACGTTACTTTCCGAATGAGCTCTTGCGGCGGGTAGCTCCTGTATGTTTCTCTCCGCTGAAAATGCTACAGCTCGCCCCGTTGAATAGGGTTCCCTTCGGGAAATTCAACAGGGCGAGCGCATTCCCCGTAGTCCGCCTGAGGCGGACGGGGTTAGCGAGCGAACTACAATAAAATGGAATCACTTCCTTACATTTCGAATCCGCCGAAGGCGGACTGCAGGGAGCTTCAATACTGAAAGCTGACTGCTGACATTAAGACGCCGCTTGTTTGACGCTATCGCCTGCAACCATGGCACGGGCGGCCTCTACAATGCCAGGAGTATCGATGCCGCAACTGGAGCGTTGCACTTGTTGAGAGCCGTGCTCTACGAATTGATCACTGATACCTAAGCGTAGGATCTGAACCCCGGTGCACCCCTCTTCAGACAGCAATTCAAGCACAGCAGTGCCAAACCCACCCTGCAAAGCATTTTCTTCTACCGTAATAAACCGATGAGTCTGGTTCGTCAGCTGGATAATCAGGTCTCGATCTAGTGGCTTTACAAAACGGCAATTAACAACAGCTGCCTTGATATCTTCTTTTTCAAGTTCCTTGGCCGCCTCAAGCGCTGGCATTACTCTGTTGCCTATGGCGAGAATGGCCAGATCTTTGCCTTCACACAACAACTCCCCTTTGCCAATTGGAAGTGTCTGGATCTCACTGTCCATGGATACCCCTTCCGCCGTGCCTCGGGGGTAGCGCAAGGCGATGGGGCCATCATGTTCCAGGGCGGTTTTCAGCATCCGCTGCAATTCATTTTCATCGGCCGGAGCCATGAGTACCAGGTTTGGAAGGTGGCGCAGGTAGGAAAGATCAAAAACACCATGATGCGTGGGACCGTCTTCACCCACCAGCCCTCCCCTATCCATAACAAAGGTAACTGGTAGATTCTGTAGACATACATCATGAACCACCTGGTCGTAGGCCCGCTGCAAAAAGGTGCTGTAGATTGCAGCCACCGGTTTAAATCCCTCCAATGCCAGACCGGCCGCAAAGGTCACGGCATGCTGTTCACAGATCCCCACGTCAAAAAAGCGTTCTGGATACAAAGCGGCGAATTGGCTCAAACCGGTGCCCTCGGGCATGGCTGCTGTGATGGCCACTATCCTGTCGTCTTCCTCTGCCAATCTCACCATTGTCTGTCCAAAGATCTTCGTGTATGAAGGCGCCTTCGTTTTGGTTACAGGCTCGCCGGTACTCACCTCGAATTTGCCCAGACCGTGGAACTTGGAGGGATCACATTCTGCAGGCTTGTAGCCCTTGCCCTTAACTGTCAGAGCGTGTACCAGCACCGGTCCCCCAACGTTTTTGGCATTGGTGAAGGCTTCGATGAGACGGTCCAGCCGATGACCTTTGATGGGACCAATGTACTCGAATTTTAAGGCCTCAAACAGCATGCCGGGGGTAAAGAAACTCTTGAGCGAGTCCTCACCTCGTCTCGCCAATTGCAGGATGTCTTCACCTATTCCCGGAATACTGGTGAGAACATTCCTCACATCCTTTTTTATGCGAACGGCCAACTTGGTGGTCATCTTGCGGCTCAAAAAAGATGAAAGCGCTCCCACATTGGGAGCGATGGACATTTCGTTGTCATTGAGCACAACGATGAGGTCACGCTCCAGATGCCCGGCCTGATTGAGTCCCTCAAAGGCCATCCCACCGGTCATGGAACCGTCACCGATGACTGCTATTACCCGTTCGGGATCGCCCTTCATGAATTTGCCGGTGGCAAGACCCAGGGCCGCAGAGATGGAGGTGCTGGCGTGCCCAACACCAAAGGCATCGTAAGGGCTCTCGCTTCGTTTAGGGAAGCCGCTGATACCCCCATGCGTTCTGATTGTGTGAAACCGGTCCCTTCTCCCTGTTATCAGTTTGTGCGCATAGGCCTGATGGCCGACATCCCAAACGATTAGATCCTGAGGGGCATCAAATACGTAGTGCAGGGCCAGGGTAAGTTCCACCGCTCCCAGGTTAGGGGCCAGATGGCCGCCGTTACTGGAAACAGTACAGATAATTTCATCTCGGATCTCTTCAGCCAACTGGTAAAGTTCTTCGATGGACAAAGATTTGAGATCCTGCGGTCCGTCTATACTAGGCAGAAGAGGCTGTCGCTCCTGGTCTGCCTGGGAGCTTTCCTTACTGGTTTCCTTACTCAAGCTCGTACTCCTTTCCAAAAACGCAGAGCGCAAAGCGTCTCTGGACCTTATGTTGCAGTCGTCTCATCCGATAACTCCATTACTCTTGAAGTCAGAGAGCAGAGATCTCCCTGCTTATAGCTCAATACTACTTCTTCCTGGTTATTATATATTGTGCCAGCGAACGCAAGGGGTTCGCTTTATCATCGAACCCCTCTAAAGCTGCCAAGGCATCATGTATCATGTCATTCGCTGCTTGCCGTGAGCGTTCCAGACCAACGGCCGCAGGATAGGTCACCTTACCCCTGGCCTCGTCTGCACCGGTGGTCTTGCCAAGAAGCTCGGTATCGCCCTCGATGTCAAGAATATCGTCCGCAATCTGAAAGGCGAGGCCAATTGCCCTGCCATATCGAGCCAGAGCAGCAACCTGAGCTTCGGAGCCCTTCCCTGCCAGCGCTCCGGATTCCGTTGCCGCAGCAATAAGCGCTGCGGTTTTACGACTGTGCATTTGCTGTACGGTTTCCAGATCGGCTGGCTTATTTTGTGAAAGCATATCCACCACCTGGCCTCCAACCATGCCACGGTAGCTTGCCGCCTCGGCAATAACCCCTATGACCTGCACTGCTCTTTCAGGCAGCAAAGCATGGTAGTCGCTAAGTAACACAAAGGCCTCGGTGAGTAAACCGTCACCTGCAAGAATGGCGATGGCTTCTCCAAATACCTTGTGGTTGGTTGGCTTTCCACGCCTCAAGTCGTCATCATCCATGGCAGGGAGATCGTCGTGGATGAGAGAATAAGTGTGAATCATCTCCAGAGCACAACCAGCTGGCATGGCAGACTGAATGTCGCCGCCCACCGCTTCGGACGCAGCCAGGCACAGGATTGGACGCAGTCTCTTGCCGCCAGCAAAAAGGCTGTAGCGCATGGCTTCAACAACTCTGGATTCAGGCCCATCTTGCTGTGGCAAGGCAATCTCTAGAGCTTCTTCCACCATGAGACGACGAGCCTCCAGATACTGCTTGAGGTCCAGATCAGGAGTCATCTTCCTCCTCACTGAATGAAGTGGTTTGCAGTTTGCCGGCTTGATCCCGCATCAACTTCTCCACTTTGCGCTCAGCCTCATCGAGTTTATTGGCGCAGAATCTGGCAAGCTTCACCCCCTCCTCAAATGCTTTCAGCGTCTCTTCCAGGGGGAGGTCTCCCTCTTCCATCTGAGTGACGATGGCCTCCAGTTTCTGCAAGGCTTCCTCAAATTTTTCTTTCTTTCTAGCCACTTGTTTTCCTCATCCGCTTGTGGCCCTCAAAAGGGCGAAGGGATCCACCCGAGCGCCTCTAAGCCGTACACCCCAGTGAAGGTGCGGCCCGGTGGCTCGCCCGGTTGAGCCAGCAAGCCCAATGACTGCGTTTTTTCCGACAAAATCTCCCTTGGAAACATTCAGTTGGGATAGATGAAAATACATGGAGTATAATCCCCAACCGTGATCAATAACTACGGCCTTGCCGTGAAAATAAAACTCACCTACCAGAACGATCTTGCCATGATTGATCGCTCTTATTGGCTCGCCCTCAGCGGCACGCAGATCCACTCCCGAGTGCGGACTTCGCGGTTCACCATTCAGAATTCGCCTGAGCCCGAATGGGGTGTTGAGCTTGCCTGGCACCGGGCGGACAAAATTGCCTCTCCAGTAACGTCGGGGGTTTTGTTTGTACCATAGTCTGCTGAATTTCGCGCCTTCTTTTTTTACCCGCTCAAGCGTGGCAGGGTCCAGAGTAACCATCTTTTTCGGCAGAGTCAGGCGCTGTACCCCGAAGTCCTTATCCACCACCTTCACGGTTGTCCTCTGCGTTAGCGGACTATTCCCTGGAGAGCTAACCTCCACTTTCAAAGGGTACGTTCCTGCAGGCAGCCTCAGATCAATACCCAGTAGAGATCCATAGTTGTTCTCATCGATCCTGAAGAACTCAAGGGATTGCCCCCGCCAGAAGCCTATCACTTCTGAGCCGCCCGTCGCCCCTTTGAGAACGATTTGTGCGACTTCTCCCTGGGCCAAGGGCTGTTCCACTCCAATCAGTTCTACGGTGTCTGCCATCGCTTTTATTGTTAGAGCAAAAATCAACAGTGAAAATACGAGCAGAAATACTCTTTTCAAGATCACCACTCCTGGCCGGACGTATAGAGATCCGGCGAGCGTCAGATTATCAGTTTGTCTCCTCCATTTCGGTCACAGTACATCGTAACGCACCTTGGTGGAGACGCACTCGCACCGTACCACCTTCTTTCACCTGTCTCGCCGAACGAACCACCTTCCCTTTCGGCCAGGTGGTTGTAATACTGTAACCACGAGCCAGTATCCCAAGGGGACTCAAACCATCCAGCTGTGTCAAGCTTCGTTCCAGGCCCTGACGTTTTCTCCGCAGATTCTGCCTGGAGAAGAGTCCAAGATCTCGCCAACACTGGTTCAGAAGACCTCTTGACTCGGAAATTCTGCGGCCTGGGCTGAGATGGAGTAGATGATCTCTGAGCCGCAAAAACCTTTGAGCCTCAGACTGCAGTCTCTGAGCACCAGCGAATTCCAGTCGTTGTGTATGTTCGTCGAGACGCAGCCGAAGATCAGCCAGTCGTGCGGCAGGATGCCGCAACCGCTGTGTACGGTTACTCAAGCGCTCTCCGGCAAGGCTCAGTAGGTGACGGACACGGCCTTGCAAACGCTGTAAAAGATCAGACACGTACCCTTCGAGGGCCTCTTTGTGCTGGGCCACCAATTCAGCCGCCGCCGAAGGTGTCGGTGCGCGGACGTCTGCGGCCAGATCGGCCAAGGTGGTGTCTATCTCATGGCCCACTGCAGAAATAATCGGGATCTGTGAACGAAAAATTGCCCGCACTACGGCTTCTTCGTTAAAAGCCCATAGATCCTCCCAAGATCCTCCACCTCGGCCGACGATAAGAGCATCCACAGGAAACTCAGCGTTAAAGGTATCAATACCTTTAGCTATCTCATCTGCGGCCCCTTCACCTTGAACCCTGACCGGATAAAGATAAATCTCCAGGTTACTGTAGCGCTCCCTGACTACCCTAATAATGTCCCTGATGGCAGCACCTGTGGGGGAAGTAACTACGCCGAGGCGCTGGGTAAGGAATGGGATGGGTTGCTTGTGCTCGGGCTCAAAGAGTCCCTCTGCTTCCAGCCGTTTTTTCAGCTGCTCGTAAGCAAGCTGCAGCGCCCCCACGCCCCGGGGTTCCATCACATCCACCAGCAGCTGGTATTCACCTCGAGGCTCGTAAACACTGACCCTGGCTTGACATAACACGTGTAGGCCATCTTCCGGCTGAAAGCGCATCCATCGCTGCTGGGAGCGGAACATAACACAGCGAACTTGGCTTTCGGCGTCTTTGAGCACAAAGTAGTAGTGGCCGGATGCCGGCACCCTGAAGTTGGAGATCTCGCCTTCCACCCAAATGAAGGGAAAGTGATCCTCCAGCAGCCCACGTATTTCCCTGGTGAGCTCTCTAACCGAGAAGATACGCCGTTGGCCTGGCTCTTCTCGTGAAAATGAGGTCGGGTCGTTGAGATCCATATAACAAATGCCTAAAATGACTAAAATGAGCTAAAGTGCCTAAAATTATTAAAGCAAAACAGCTAGCTAGATCGACTACTTATTTATAGTCCTTCCACCTATTTCGAATGAGCCCCCTAGTAACACATTTCGTGAGCAAGATCAATTGATCCAGCAGACAGTTTACAGCTGGCAGCCGTGTCAACTAGGCACTAAGAACTAGGCACTAGGCACAGCGAGACGATACGGGGACGGGGAGAAACGGCGACACGGGGGTTAGAGGTCAGAAGTCAGACGAAAAAGGGCAGAAGGTAGTTGAGAGAATCTGATTTTTTATTGTTTTTCTTCTGAATTCTGGATTCTGACTCCTGACTCCTTGCTTCATGCCCTTTCGCTATGCGCTATGCGCTTTGCGCTTAGCGTCCCACCACCTTCCAACAGCGAACGAAATGGTTGCCGCTGTTATTCACCTCATAAAACTCGATCTCTCCTTCCCGGCAGCGGTCCTCAACCAGCGGACAGCGGTTCTGAAACTTGCAGCCCGGAGGGGGATCCAAAGGGCTCGGCACATCGCCAGCCAGGGGTGTCCAAGAACGCTTGGCAGAGGGCTCGGGTACAGGCGCGGCATCCAACAGGGCCGAGGAGTAGGGATGCAGATGCTGGCCGTATACCACCTCTGATGGGCCGTACTCCATAACGTGTCCAAGATACATGATGGCCACCTGGTCACTAACATATTCGACCACATGCAAGTCATGGGCTATAAAGAGATAGCTCAAATCCAACCTTTTCTGTAAATCTTGAAGAAGATTGAGGATTTGAGCCTGAATGGAGACATCAAGGGCCGAAATCGGTTCGTCGCATATGATCAGCTCAGGCTCGACGCTGAGTGCCCGAGCAATACCCACCCGCTGTCGCTGCCCACCGCTGAATTCATGAGGATAGCGCTGGGCGGCCCAGGCCGGAATTCCCACCATTTCCAAGAGCTCGGCCACCCGGTCTTGCCTCTGCTCCCGGCCTCCCATCTGAATGGTGCGCAACCCCTCCTCAATGGCCTGACCCACAGTCATTCTAGGATTGAGGGAGCCGAAGGGATCCTGGAAGATGATCTGCATCCTCCGACGGTAGGATTGCATCTCAGACCGAGAAAGCTCTGTAATATCATTGCCCTGGAATAGGATCTTTCCTGCATCCGGTTCTATCAGCTTGAGGATAAGACGAGCCAAGGTTGATTTGCCGCAGCCGCTCTCGCCCACCAATCCAAGTGTTTTGCCGGCTGACAAACTCAAATCCACTCCATCCACCGCTTTTATCCATCCCACCACTCGCTGGAGAAAGCCGCGGTGCACAGGAAAATACTTCTTCAACCCCTTTACTTCAAGGATTACGTTGTTATGTGCTGCGCTTTCTTCACCCATCTAATTAAAGCCTAAATGATGTGTGATGTGAGATGCCAATTGAGACGACCTTCAATCCCACATCTCATATCTCATTACACTATGCGCTCTGCGCTTTGCGCTTTGCGTACATTATTGGACACCTTGCCAGGTGGTTGTCAGCAA
>JASFGC010000158.1:0-7951 GCA_050123975.1 Syntrophobacterales bacterium
ACCCTGGAGTTTTAGATCATCGGAGAGTATTTCTAAAGGATGTTCATTCATAGTTGAAATCGTTCAAGTCGTTGAAGCCGTGTTTTCCAGGTCATAGGTCATGGGTTATAGGTGATAGGTTGTTACCCATAACCCATTACCTATCATCCATCACCTCAGAACTCTTTCTCGCCTTTCTCGCCGCGTCACCGTTTCCCCGTTTCACCGCGTCGCTTCTAATCTGCCTGCTGCCTGCTGTATTTCCCTATGCTCCATGCACGTTATATCTCCACCACGAGCCCATCGTAAGCTACCTGCACTGGAACGTATATGTCGTTATCCTTAAAAATCTTCTCGGCTCTCTCCTGCCATTCCACCTGGCAGGTGGGAACGGGATATGGAATACCCGTCCGAGGATCTTCAAGAGGGGCTTCAGGAGGTACCTTTTTCAGGTAATCGTTGGCCGGGTCGCCGATTACCTGATCGGCGTCGGAGATATGAACCAGAAAAACCTTCTCTCTCGGTTCCCAGTTGACAATCATCGGCAGCGCACGTTGCAAACTAAGGAGTGACGGCCTGTTAACCTCCGGTTCATTAAGCCAGTGCGATTGAATGACAAGCACATCGAGACGATCCACCCTTGCCCCTTCATCCTCTGTGTACAAGAGATCTGAAGTATACATGAGACGTTTCCCACCATCTTCAACTACATAGCCCACAGAACCCTTTGCCACCGGCCCATGATACGTTTTGAAAGGGGATATCTTCGTCTGCATTCCAGGCAGTGCTTCGCCAGGTACAGCCAGCCTTTTATCCAACGTTTTCTCCAGGAGATACCCGAAGCGGACCTCGATGGTTTCCCAGGCTTGTTTCGTGGCGTATGTGGGAATGGGGCTCCAGTTCTCTGGGGCAGTGGAACGTCGTAAAGCAACCAGTTCGTCAAGGCCCAGGTAGTGATCTCCATGCTCATGGGTAATAAGAACTGCGTCTACTGACTTCAAGCCGTTATTCCACCATTGCCTTACTATGTCTGGTCCGCAATCAATCAATATGCTTTCACCACATTCAAGGTAGAGGGAAGTGCGAAGACGTGTCTCCTTGTTCTTATGCATCTTCTGGCAGATAAAACAGTCACAGCCTATTTCGGGCAGCGACCAGGCAGATCCTGTTCCAAGAAATGTAAGTCTCATACATGCACCCCCCATATGCAGGCGCTCGTTGATTAGTTAATTAGTTGATTAGAGAATTAGTTAAATCGTAAACGGTAAACAGTAAACAGTGAGCGGTAAACATTTTATCTGTTTGACTAATTTTCTAATTCTCTAATTTTCTAATTGACCAACCTACTTTCTGTCCTCTGTCCTCTGTCATCTGTGCTCTGTCTCCTGCCTGGTGCCTAGTGCCTAGTTCCTAGTTTCTTTCTGCCCGCTGCCTGCTGCCTTCTGCCCGCTGTTCTCCGCCTTTCTCGCCTGCCCTGAGCCTGTCGAAGGGCTTACCGCTCACTGCTTACCGCTTACCCTGTAAGCTTTGCGCCTTACACTTCCTCTTTCCTCTTAATGGCGTACAGACTGATGGCAAATTCTCGGTCTTCAGACCGCATTACTTTATCCAATTTCTTAAACTTGAAATGCTGGGTGAGTTTGGCAAAAAAGGTATCCGCCGGCAGACTCGTGCTCTTGGCGAGGAAAATAGTGCCGTGCGGTTTTAAGGTTTTTAGAAGAAACTCAACGAGAGCATCGTATGTTGGCCGATGGTACACTACTTCTGAACCAACAATCCAGTCATAGACCTGCTGCTGTGGAGTTGTCCTGGTCCAGTCAACATTAATAGTGGACACACTGTCCAAGTTGTTCAACAAAACATTGGCCCGAATAAATCGAAGAATTTCCTCTTTGTGATCTGAGAGGGTGACCTCATGACCACAAGCGGCCGCAAAAAGACCGCTCACCCCCAAACCGGTACCGATCTCTAAGATCTTTCTCCCCGGCAACACTGGTTGCGCTGCCAAGTAGGCTGCCAGAAGAATGCTTGCCTCCCAAATCTTACCCCAAAAAGGCAACTCAGACGCATCTACATCATTCGTTACCAGCCCTTGAATGATAATCTCGTCCAGATCCACTATCCGCAAGCATTTCAGGGTCCGGTCAGATACGGTTATCGGCACTATTTCAGTCTGATATTCCTTCCCAATATCCTTAAGAATTTTCTCGAGATCCTGACTACTCACGAAATCCTCCGACTTCGGTTCGATGCATGTCTTTAGTAGCACAAGTGTAATAATCGATTCAAGAAGTGGTTGCTGTATCTTTTCTCCCCTAATCTCCCATGTGGATCCATTTAGTACTCGACGTCGCCAACAACCGTCAGACAAATTACATCTGGTTAAAGCATTCTTTGTTGGCATGAAGGTTGCTTTCGTATTAGCGAACGTAATTGCATAAACTTCGCTACTGGATCACTCATGGATGATTTAATGAAAGAACCAGATTTGGTGACCTCGGTCGCCAACGTTCTGGAAGAAAACTCCATCTACATTCAGCATCTTATGACCTGCGTTGAAATCGGCAAGGCCCTCACTTCAACATTCAATATGGACCAGATTTTAGTCATTATACTCAAGCGGCTCAGTGAATTGGTTAAGGCAAACAATTGGACCTTGTTTTTGCTGGATCCCAAGACCGAAGAACTCTACTTTGGGGTGGTGGTGGGCTTGGACAAAGGTGCACTGGCCGACGTGAGGATAGGGCTCGGAGAGGGGATAGCTGGGACAGTAGCGCTTACTGGTGAACCCATTCTGGTGCCGGAGGTGCAGCAAGATACTCGATTCAGCAACAGAGTGGATGATCTCACTGGTTTTGTCACCCACTCTATAATATGTCTTCCCCTCAAGATGCAGGGGGCGGTTATCGGTGTCATTGAAATAGTGAATCCCGAAGACATGTCCCTCTTTCAAGACAATTTCATGCCGCTTTTGACCATATTGGCTGATTATGTAGCCATCGCCATCCATAATGCTCGCACCTATAGAAAAATCGAATCTCTCAGCGTTACAGACGACGTGACCGGTTATTACAATAGTCGTTACCTGCACCAGCATCTGGACCAGTTGTTACATCAAGGGCAGGAGGTTTCCCTGGTGTTTCTTGATGTGGATAACTTCAAGGAAGTGGTGGACAGCCACGGACATTTGCTCGGTAGCAAAATTTTGGGGGAGGCTGCTGAGGTCATCGCCTCGAAGCTGGAAGAAAATGATCGACTGGTTCGCTACGGTGGCGATGAATTTGTAATCGTACTACCTGGACAGGACAAGCATGCGGCCTTCGACAAGGTGGTCGCCGTCCGTAAGGCATTAGCCGATGCTGCCTTCCTGCAGGATATGGAACTTGCAATAAAACTTACCGCCAGCTTTGGTATTGCCAACTACCCCGGTGATGCTGCTGACAAGAAAGAGCTCCTGCAGATGGCGGACAACTCTCTATACCGAAGCAAGGATGTTGGGAAGAATTCCATCACGGTAGCATAGTGAATGGTAAGCGGTAAGCAGTGAGCAGTAAGCGGTAAATCGTAAAAGTCGTGTTTGCGAGGTTATAGGTCATGGGTGATAGGTAATAGGTTTCTGCCCATAACCCATTACCTATTACCTATAACCTGAGAACCCTTTCTCATATTAATCCACGCACTATTCCTCGGTCCACCAGTGATCCCGGCCTTCGAACCACCAGGCGGTGGAATCGGTCTTTAAAATCTGCGCTGCCAACTGCTTACCCAGGTCCGTCTTCAATCGCTTCAGGGCAAAATGGATCCAATCCTTGGCGTAGCTATTGCCCAAATCCTGATGTTCCTTTAGTTCTAGAATGAGATCAAGTTGGTCTGCGTCTCGGGCCAGTTGCGCTTCCCGACTTTCCCCTTTTGCAAACTCTTGCAGCAGTCCTTGGATTTCATCTCCGAATGGAAGGGTCTTGGCGAGATCCTCCACGGCTTGATCTTCCTTAACATCAACGTAGTGCTTGTTCACATAGTTCATGTCCCCAGTGCGCGACTCCGGGATATCGTGAAACAAACACATTCGCAAAACAGTGAAAGCATCGGCCTGCTTATCCAGCCTCGCCATGGTAAAACCAATTGTCGCCACACGAAAAACGTGCTCGGCCACAGACTCGCTACCAGAACCAAGAAACTGGAATCCACTCCTTGGGGTTTTTTTCAACATACCCAGTTCGAAAAAGAAATTAATAATATGCTTCAATTTTTGCTCCCATATTCATTAATTACAAATAGTTACTCTGGCGTTATCGATGCAATCGTTGAAGTCGTTGAAGTCGTGTTATCCAGGTTATAGGTCATAGGTTATAGGTCATAGGTTATAGGTGATAGGTTGTTACCCATAACCCATTACCCATCACCTGTAACCTGAGAGGCCTTTCTCTCTGCGCTTAGCGCTCTGCGCTTTTACCAAAAAAATCTCGATGCGACGGAAGACCATCTACCCCATCTGCATGCAGAATGCCATTGACGATGGCCTGACTCATAAGTTGGGCAGCCAGAGTCCCCAGTACTGTAACTTCGACTCCTGTATGAGATCCAGTGCTGAGGGCGTAAATCGTATCACCGTCATAAAGGCTATGGGCAGGAACCACGGCTCGAGCAACACCTGCCTGGGCCATCTGAGCCACTCGCGTCAGCTCAGTCTTGGAGAACTTGGCATTGGTCGCTACCACCCCCAACACAGTGTTGGTCCCAGTAAAGCCTGTCAGAACTTCCAAATCAGACAGGCTTGCTGCTGCATTTGCCAGGTGCCGTCCATCTTCAGTACGAACCCCTGCCAAGAGCTCACCATTTTCATGATTGCGCACGTCCCCGTAAGCGTTCACCACAGCAAGTGCCCAGACCCTTAATCCTCCAGTGGAAGTGAGTGAAGCGAAACCCTGACCACCCTTCATAGCACGCCCAAGCCCAAACAGCTTTCCTACGGTAGCGCCCGTACCAGCACCAACACATCCCTGTTCAGCCCCCTCTGTTGAAGAGTTTTCGCATGCCTGGTAACCCATGTTGGCGTCCGGCAGTGTCCCGCTTTTGTTCAGTCCCAGGTCGTAGACTACTGCGCCACTGACAATGGGAACCACTCCATGCTCTGTTTGAAAGCCACAATCTCTCTGCCTCAGGTACTGCATCACACCTTGGACGGAGGCCAGGCCAAAGGCACTACCACCGGTGAGAACCACAGCGTGCACCTTTTCTACGAGGTTTTCCGGCCGCAATGCATCAGTGCCATGCGTGCCTGGTGCGCCCCCGCGAACATCCACGCCTGCCACTGCACCATTTTCCACCACTACTACAGTGCAGCCTGTAAGATGCTGCGTATCTGTCACCTGACCGATGCGAACACCTTCAATGCCAACATCATTACTGAAAGCCATCATGTCCCTCTCAATTGCCGCCTTGATCTCCGCTGTCAATCTTCTCGAAATCAGTCGCCTCATCAATTGCCAGTGAATCCAGATGACGCTGGAGATGTTGATAAATCTCTTTACCAATCCTTACTCCCAGATCGATAAATTCTGGGCCATACTGGGTGCCTATGTTGGTGCGAAAAGTATCTTTAATCCTGAGGATGCCGTTGACACCCCAGGGAAAACGGCCAAAGAGCTCGGCAATGTCTACCTGGTGATAGCTCATCATGTACCAGACGGTGTGGGTGAAATTATCAGGCCCCCAGCGAAACTTATCTGCGTCGTAAAGTGCATCGGCCACCAACTGCCCTGTTAATGTGTCGCAGGTTTGAGGTTCTGAAAATGCTTCGTGATTGCTGATGGCTTCTGCTACGCATTGTATTTCTGCAGGAGTGAGGGGAAAATCCCGCAACAAGTCTTTGGCGGCCTGAGCCCCGGCCGAGGCGTGTTCTTCTTCCGTGCGTTTCATATCATGAAGGAGTCCGGCAAGCTGAACCAGTACGACTGCCCGCTCCAACTCTGCCTCCACAGTAAAATATTTTTCCCCTTCAAGCAGCACAATGGTACCGGCATCCACACTCACTTTAGTGGCATGCTGGAGGCCGTGACCAAAATCATCCACGTATAGTGGGGTAACCAGTTCTCTGCAATGAATCAGCAGGGGACTATGAAAAAAGATACGCCGTGAAATTGCCAGTGTCGGTTTGAATCTGCGGTAGAACTCCGGAACCTCGTAGCGTGAGGCAATACAGCGCGATTCGTTCATCAAACGAAGGTAAATCTCTTTCATGGTAGTAAATACCAACCGTTGAAGTCGTTGAAATCGTTAATTAATTGATTCGAGAATTAGAAAATATGTTAATTCGTTGAAATCGCAAAATCGCGGCTATCCTTCGGCAAGACCTGTCGACGAGACTTGTCGGCGAGCTCAAGTTGTGTCGCTCAGGACGGGAAAAGCCGCTCCCACAAAAAATTCTTTATCTCCTTTTTTTAAAAAAAATTCGAAATTCGCAATTCGCAATTCGCAATTGTTTCCTCTATTCTCTGCCTTCTGCACGCTGCGTGTTACGCTAATGTAACCGATATTTATCCCGCAGCAGTCTCTGAAATCTGGGCAGGTAGATGAGATCGAAAGTCTCTTCTTTTTCCGGAAAAAGGTGTAGCGCCTGCTTTTTCACTCCTGCCACCACCGCCTGAGCCTCTTCCAGTGACAATTTCGTCTGAGCCAGATAGGCCAAAGAGAAATCCACCAAGAGCCTCAAGGTTTTTACACGGCGTTCCTCTTCCTCAATCTTCTGCTTCTCGGATTGTTTTTCACCCTGCTTCGCCAAACTGATCTCCAGCTTTCAGTCCACTTTCGGACACAAATGCGGAGGCCTCCACCTTACCTCCGGATTCGGAACGAACCTTGCCCACAGAGAGTTTCCCGCCCTCAACAGCAACCTGAAGGCCCTCAGTGTCTGCTTGCACCACTGTTCCCGGCGTTTCTGTCGTGGGTTCTCCCAGCAGCCTGGCACCGTAAAAACGAATTTTCTCTCCCTGCCAGAAACTATACGCTCCTGGTTGGGGGTCACAACCACGCACCAGATTGTATATGTCCTGCCCAGACTTTTGCCAATCAATGGTGGCCACACGGTCGTCGCAGGGTGGCTCGTACGTGGCTCCTTCTTCCGTCTGAGGAATCTTCGGGGCCTTGCCTTCTTTGATTAATTCTACGGATTCGATAATGGCATCAACCCCCATGGGAAAAAGATAGTTGAAATAGAGTGATCCGGTGGTGTCATCTGGCCCAATCTCAATCTCCTTCTGAAGCAAAATAGGTCCCGTGTCAATACCACCGTCAGGCCAGAATATTGTCAGGCCTGTTTTTTTTCTCCCCTCTATGACCGCCCAGTTTATGGCGCTCGCACCTCTGTGGAGGGGAAGAAGAGAAGGATGGTAACAAATGCTACCTGAAGAGGGCAGCGAAAAAAACCGTTCCGGGATAATAGCAGTGACAAAAGCCAAAATGGTCAGATCTGGCTCGAGCTTCTGGTACTCGGCAAAAACCTGATCGTCCTTGTAGGTAGATGGTTGAAAAACCGGAATGTCGCTCGCAACCGCTGCTTCCTTAAGTGGATCCTGTCGACTCCCCCTGTCCGGCGGGGTATAGACCGCCACCACCTGTTCATCTCTTTCAAGCAATTTCTCCAGTACCTTGACACCGAAGGCAGCCTGGCCAATCAATACTATCCGCATGGTACACCTCCTATCTGCTCATTTCAAATTGTAGATTTTAGATTGCAGATTGCAGATTGTAGATTGTAGATTCAGACAACGAGAAACTGCAAGATTGCGCAATCTGAAATCTGCAATCCGGAATTTGGGATTGCGGTTTTTTTAAATTCGCAATTCGAAATTCGCAATTCGCAATTCGCAATTCGCAATTCGCAATTATCACCCTATGCTCTCTGCGCCTAAATGGTGCCGAGAGACTCTTTTGCTTGTCAAGTTGATTTTTCACCCTCTTCCCCGGAAGGAGC
>JASFGC010000159.1:0-7845 GCA_050123975.1 Syntrophobacterales bacterium
CCCACGTCTAATTGGGCGGTTACTGGGCTCTACTTTTATGACAATCGAGTGTTGGATATCGCAGGCCAGCTAAAACCTTCGGCTCGTGGTGAGCTGGAAATTACCGACGTCAATCGGGCCTATTTGGAGATGAAAGCGCTCCGCGTTGAAAAGCTGGGGCGGGGGATAGCGTGGCTGGATACCGGAACCCACGAGACCCTCATGCAGGCTGCCAATTTCATCGAGACCATTGAAGAAAGACAGGGTTTGAAAATTGCCTGTGTCGAAGAGATTGCCTTTCGGATGGGCTACATTGACGCCGTCCAACTTGAAACACTCGCTCGGCCACTGGTGAAGAATGGTTACGGACAGTACCTTTTGGATATCATCAAGTACGAAGGTGTGTTGCCATGAAGATACTCCCCAGCTCTCTCCCGGAAATCTTAATAATCGAGCCCTCCGTCTTCAAGGATGAACGGGGTTTTTTCATGGAGACCTACCAGCAGAGAAGATACACTGAGGCTGGCATCGAGTCCATTTTTGTGCAGGATAACCTCTCCCGTTCAGTAGGTGGAACCCTGAGGGGTTTACACTATCAAGTAAAGCACGCCCAGGCAAAGTTGATCCAGGTAATCGAGGGTACCATTTTTGATGTGGCCCTGGATATCCGCCGGGGCTCTCCTTCTTTTGGACAGTGGACGTCCGTTCATCTTTCCGCTGAGAGCAAGCGCCAGCTTTTCTTGCCGGAGGGATTTGCCCATGGTTTTTGTGTGCTGAGTGAATCTGCCCAGGTAGTCTACAAGAGTACGGATTTTTATGTCCCCGAAGATGAAGGCGGTGTTCTCTGGTCCGACCCCACTCTCGCCATAGCCTGGCCTCTTTCCGAACCGCTGCTTTCAGAAAAAGACAGCCAGCTACCCTGCCTTGCCGATATTCCACCTGAGCGTCTGCCTGTCTATGAGGAAAACAGATGAGAATTCTGCTGACCGGTGCCAACGGGCAGGTGGGGTGGGAACTGTCAAACCGCAGCGGGAAGCATGGTATTGAGATCCTGGCCCTGGATCGTTCTGATCTGGACATTACCGACCCGGTTTCGGTCAGTAAGGAAGTGAATCACGCTGGGGCGTCTTTGGTGGTCAATGCTGCTGGTTATACTGCTGTTGATCAAGCTGAATCGGAGCCGGAGCTCGCCTTTGCCGTAAACCGTGATGGACCGGCCTACCTTGCCTCAGCCTGCAGTAAAGCTGGAATTCCCCTTGTCCATATTTCCACAGACTACGTCTTCGATGGTCGGAAGGAAGGGGCTTATCTTGTCACAGATCCGGTTTCTCCTCTGAGTGTTTATGGTAAAAGCAAAGCCGCAGGAGAAGCGGAGCTAAGGAAATATCTGAAAGAGCACTTCATCCTCCGCACCGGTTGGGTCTACGGGGTTCATGGAGACAATTTCGTCAAGACCATGCTGCGCTTGGGCCGTGAGAGAGAAGTGGTCCAGGTGGTTAGCGATCAGTATGGCTGCCCGACCTATGCTGCAGATCTGGCCGAGACAATCTTAAAGATTGCGGCTCGATCTTTGGAGGGTGGGCAGGTTCAGTGGGGAACCTACCACTATTGCGGCAAAGGGGTGACGACGTGGCACGGTTTTGCGGAAGAGATTTTTCGCCTGGCCAGCGAGTATGCATCCTTGAAGGTGAAGCGGGTAGAGCCAATCAGCACATCTGAGTATCCTACTCCAGCAAAAAGACCTGCCAGTTCGATCTTGGACTGTGCAGTATTGGAAAGCACGTTCAACATACATCCTCAGCCGTGGGCGGAGAGTCTGGCCCACATGCTTGATGTGCTGTTTTCAGCAGAAGCCTCAAATAACCCCTCAAAAGTAATGACTTAGACGGCACAGTAAATCCGGCTAAAGGGGCTGTCCGTTAGGCTTACAGTTCCCTCCCCCTTGTCGCAGATCCCGAGCTTGTCGCGGGGACGGGGGAGGGTTAGGGTGGGGGTGAAAAATAGGTATAGTATAATCTATTTTATATTTCCCCCTCCACTTTATCCCCTCCCACCAGGGGAGGGGAAAGGGGTTGTCTGACAGGCACTAAATGAAGCTTTTTACGAAGCCGTCAATCGAAAAATCGGAACCACAGAATAGCAACAATAGCCTTTACCCCATCCTTCCAGCCGATCTTCTTGCCCTCGGCGTAGGTGCGTCCACTGTAACTGATGGGGGTTTCATAGATGCGAAAGTCTTTTTTTGCTATTTTGGCAGTAAACTCTGGTTCAAACCCAAAGCGGTTTGACTTGAGTTGTATGCCACTGAGGACCTCCCTCCGAAAGACCTTGTAGCAGGTTTCCATGTCTGTCAGGTTGAGGTTCGTCATAGCATTGGAAAGCAAGGTCAAAAATTTGTTACCCAAGTAGTGCCAAAAGAATAACACCCTATGGGGGCCGCCAAGAAACCTTGAGCCATAGACGATATCAGCCCTGCCATCCAAAATGGGCTCCAATAGGACTGGGTACTCCCGTGGATCATATTCCAGGTCAGCGTCTTGAATGATGACAATGTCACCAGTAGCGGACTCAAAGCCCGTCCGCAAAGCAGCGCCTTTACCCTGGTTGTGGTCATGGTACAACACCCTGATATTCTCGAGGGAGAAAGTATCTTCCTGTAATAGCTCACGTGTGCCGTCTGTTGAGGCATCGTCTACAATAATAATCTCCTTTTCAAGATCAACGGCTTGGACGCGACTCACAATCTCCTTGATGGTTTCAACTTCATTGTAAACGGGAATCACTACAGATAGTCTCACCTGTCAAACCCTTTCTCTATTGATGATATGCAGTAAAGAATACGGACCCAAAGGACCCGGCTTTCGACTGCCCCCTGAGGGGGCTCCCATCCTATTTCCCCCTTGCTCCAGTCCGGCGGAGTGATGGAGTAATGGAGTAATGAAATGACCAATTCAAATTAAATCCGGGCGTTCATTTTTTCCAACACTCCAATACTCCAGTACTCCAGAAGAGCTCGCACCTGTACCGGCAAAGCCACTCAAATCAGACCTGGCCCTAAGGACTAGGTTTTCGATGTTGAATAAAGTCTACGGTTCTCTCGCCATCTGTCTCAGTAAACTGCGTGCCTTGTCAAAGTATGGAGCATGACGAAGGATCTTTCTTGCCGCTTGCATGGCTTCTTCTTTATCTCCTGACATAAAGCAGGCCAAAGCATAATTATAGTGGAGATCAATGTTTTCAGGATTCTTCTTAAGGCCTTCAGAAAATACTTCTCTCGCTTGATGATGTTTCCCCATTCTACCCAAAAGAATCCCTGAATAAAGGTATAATCTAGGATCTTTCGGCAGGGGTGATAGTGCTTTTTGAATATATTCCGTTGCCTTGTCATAGTCCTTTGCTGAATAGTATGCCTCAGCGATGATAAGATAACGGTATTGTTCTCTCGATATTTTGTGAGTGACCTGTTGAGCCCACTCTGTGATTTCGTCTTTGCTCTTTCCTAGTGCACCGAATAACTTGAGTTTTTCAAGATAATATCCGTAATTATTCGGTTCCATACCTATTGCATTTTCATAAGCCCACAAAGCCTTTTCCAACTGATTATTGTTCCGGTAGGCATCTCCCAAGTGAGCCCAGGCCCTCGAATGACTCCTGGACAACTGTGTGTCGTGTAAGGGCAAAAATGGGGACAGTGAGATGGCAAATGTGAGTCCAACTGTGAGCAGAATGCCCCCGAACCTTCTAGGGTTACGCACAAGATAGTCCAGACCACCGCCTGCCAGAATGATTGCCGGTGGCAGGAGAGCCATCCGATAGCGGCTATTTACATAAAAAATCATGGCCGTTAAAAAACCGCCAATAAAAGCCGCAAGAAGAGCCAGGGCAGCAGGACGCTCCAGGAAAATGCGGGCGAATCCAATGACCGCCCAGGCCATGATGAATCCAAACGGCAGAAAAGCAAGCCTGAGCCATGGTGTTACTTCTTTATCCACATCTAACAGATAGTTGTTCCCTAGTTCATAGTTATTAAAGAGGATGGCAGCTTTGTAAAGGAGCAATCTGAGATACTCCAAAGGTTTTTCTTGAATAAAGGTGAGACCCCATTTGAACCAAAAGGTGTTCACTTCAGAAGGCTTGAGCTTGCGACCCGTTACTCTTTCAGCGATTTGAGTTTCCTCATGCCTCTGATTGTTCACTTCGCCCGAAAATTCAGGAAGAACAGCTATGCTGCCCCGGGCCCATGGGTTGTTACCCTGGGCAAATGTGATCCCTCCATTGGCACTGATGAGGACGAAATCTTTGCCAACCACATAATTTCTCAGGGTGACCGTTCCAACTATCACTGAGGGTATCAGAATGAGGATTAAGATGGGAACAGGTGTTTCTCTCAATCGTTTCCTGTGCACTACCAGAATACCGAAAATAAGAAGTGGAATCATCAAAAGGTAGTTGGGTCGACAGAGGGCAGCGACTCCGAGAGTGGCGGCTCCTGACATCCAGTAGCACCATTTCTTTTCCTGCTCAGCTCGGGTCAATAGGTAAATAGAAAGCAAACCAAGGAATATTCCTGTGGTGGTCGGCAATATCTTGGTCTCAAAAAAAGTAAGTGGAGAATAGAGGAGGCTGAAGCCGGCTGCGATGAGGCCGGCTCGCTCGCAGTAGATTCTCTTGCCAATACTATAGATGAGAACCACAGAGCACATGCCCATAACAAGTTGCATAATATAGACAGCCAAGAGATTGTTTGGAGCAAACCAGAAAATAATGCTCAAAAGATAGGGGTAGAAAGGTGCTCTGTAAAAAATCTCGGTGCCAAGCCATCCCTCCTCGAGGATGAGGTAGGCCCAGTTAAGATAGACGGCAGAATCCATGCTGGCGATGCTATAGTGAGGGTTGTTGAGCGCATACGAATAGAGATATACCCCTTTGAAAATGAGTCCAAAGAATAGGATGGTGATAAAGGCGAGATTTATTTGAAGATCTCGTCCCAATAAGCTTATGGTTATGTTTTTTTTCATAACAACTCTATGAAAATCCTCAATCCCGCAATCAATCTGATTTAGTTGATATAGCCTGGCTAAAAGGTTAAGAATCTTGCAACTATCGTACCCGGTTACAATGATTTCAAATACGAATAGGGGACTTCTCCCACCAGAGTAAGTCGCGCGGGCTCGTCTGCTCCATTGCTCTTCGCTCTCGTCTCAATGCTGATCAAACTGATTCTTGTACAAGTTGTGATTTGTTATATAGGCGGCTACCGCAGCAGGGACAAGTTTCTCGGTGGATTGACCAGCAAGAATCCGCTGGCGTACTTCTGTTGAGGAAATATGGTCGATATTTTCGCTCAGCCGCAAAGTGTGGATACGGTTTGAGTATTGCCTAATGAGAGGATTTTCCTGCACGTTCAACGGGCCCTCTCGCTCGAAAACCAGCAGTTGAAAACCAGCGAACATCTGCGCCAAAGCTTTGGCAATATCGGGATATGGCCAGTTGAGAATTCGCTCAGCTGCGTCCCGTCCGGTGATGAAGAAAATTTCAGGACCTTGAGGATATACTTTCTGCAGGGCGGTGCAGATGTCCAAAAACAGCCCATGGGTACAGATCCCGAGGGAGACATAGCCAACATCGGTGGTGCCAAGCCGCATCATTTCCAAACGTTTTTCAATGGGAGTGTCAACGACTGGTTTATTGGGCAGGGTTTTGGGCAGGACAAAGATTATCTCGTGCAGTTTGAACTGTTCTTTGGCGCAGCTGGCCAAGAGCAGATGAGCTCGAGTTATTGGATTGTAAGCACCGCCAAGCACCCCCAAACGTGCATTGCTTGGCGGTAGGACGGTTCGTGCTGGAACGAAGACTTCAAAGCTCGGTGTCTTTGGCACACCCTCCCCAGGGTTATCCAGCATCGAAGAAGGACTCATCGATCATTGCCCTCCGCAGCCAATCCAGCGCTGTATAGGCTGCCGCAAGCTTTATTCTCTGACGCTCACCCCCAAACTGAAACCTCTCAGTACGGAAACCTTTGTCAGTCAGGAGAGCCAAGAATACTGTGCCAACGGGTTTTTCCGCTGTGCCACCCGTGGGACCGGCAAGCCCGGTCATGGCCAGAGCAAGATGCGGCTCACTTGCTTTCTTAAGCCCTCTCACCATAGCCTGAGCTACTTGGGCGCTTACCGCGCCGTGTTGGGAAATGAGATCAGGTGACACCAAGAGGTGGCTGGTCTTGGCAGCATCACTGTACGCTACCATGCTGCGATCAAAGTAAGCAGAACTCCCAGGAACGTTGGTAATGAGGTGGGCGACTAAGCCGCCAGTACATGATTCAGCCAGAGCCAGAGTGCAGCCATTATCCATAAGGCTACGTCCCACTACCATTTCCAGCCGCTCATCCCCCCTACCGTATACGTAAAGCCCCAGTTTTTGGACAACGGCTTGAACAACTTCTTCAAGAATGGTATCTGCCGTAGTCGCAGTTGAGGCTTGGGCAGTCAGACTTAAATGGTTTTCAGGGAAGTGCGGGAAATAGCCAAAACCAACGGTGGAATATTTTTTCTCCAACTCTACCAACCTCTCCGCTATTTCCGACTCCCGGAGTCCAAAGATGCGCAGTACCTGAGAGCGAATAGTGAATGGCTGGGGGAATCGTTCTTTGAGGGTGGGCAGGACAAATGTTTTCAGCATATCCGCCATTTCTTCAGGAACACCCGGCAGAAAGAAGAGAGGTTTGCCTGCATGAATCATATAATAGCCTGCCCTGGGGCGAGCCAGATCTATGCGACGTGCTCCTTTGGGAAGCTCTGCCATCTTGGCAATAGGCTGGTTCATGGGTATGTTGTGCTTTTTGAGATGGGTGGTAATGACCTCCCAGGATTCGGGGTCTCGTTGCACGGGGGTCCCGAGAGCTTTCGCTACTGCAGCAGTTGTGCGGTCGTCCTCGGTGGGACCCAGACCACCGGTGACCACGACAAAAGGGGCCCGTTCCATAGCATGTTGCAGGGCCGCCACAATGTCCTCCTCTCGATCTCCCACCACCGTTGTCCAACGAATTTGAAAGCCTGCTAATCTGAGATGATGCCCCATGTGAGCGGCGTTGTTGTTAACGGTCCGCCCTGAGAGCAATTCATCGCCGATGGTAATCAATTCACCATAGATCTTAGTTTTTTCATCAATCATTTAATTATTTAACCACAAAATGAAATGGAGTAGTGGAAAAGTGGAGTATTGGAGTACTGGATATCAAAGAAATAGAAACTCCAAATCACAAAGACCGAGGTTTCAGGTTTTTTTATTTCTCTTCCCTGACACCTGACACCCGACACCTGAAACCCTGAGATTTGGTGCTTGGAATTTGGGATTTTCCTCCTTGCTCCATGCTTTCTGTGCAACGGACAACGGACAACTGACAACGGACCAGTACGTCAAAGAATCCCTGCAACGATGAGCAATAGCCTCAAGGTAACATTGGCAAAAACCCCGGCGAGGACATCGTCCAGCACTATGGACCACCCACCGTGCAATCGTTTTTCTAGAATGGAGATGGGCGGAGGCTTAACGATATCAAACAAGCGGAAGAGAAGAAAACCCAAACAAAGAGTAAGAAAGTTCAGGGGGAGCCAAAGGAGGGTTACGAGGAAACCCACCATCTCGTCGATCACAATTGGCCGGGCGTCACGATCTTCGAAAAGTATTTCTGCTTTGCCAGCGATATAGACCGCAATGGCAACGGAGACAACAGTAACTATCGCTTGCATTATCGAGGTTAACCTGTGGGAGATAATCACCAGAGGTATACCAGCGAATGTTCCCCAGGTTCCGGGCATGGTAGGGAGAAAACCGGTGAAAAAGCCAGTAGCCAGGAAAACAATCAAA
>JASFGC010000160.1:0-7799 GCA_050123975.1 Syntrophobacterales bacterium
TCATGGTAAAAACCCCATCCCATCCGGATTGCGGCGGTTTCTCTCGCAGTTCGGTGATTCGTTGCAGATACAGTCGAGCCGCGAAGTCATCCGGTATTCTGTGCAGTACTTCATGAAATTTGTCTTCGGCTCTTTCCCACTCTTGAGAACGATAGTGGTGCAGCCCTTGAGCAAAAGGCTCAACGATGGCAACTCTGGGATCCTCCTCACTCCGAAGTGCTACCAGTTCATAGATTTTGACCGGCTTTGCCCTGCCTTTGACCCGAACAGCATCGAGTTCCCGACAAAAAAAGTCATCTTTCACGCGCTCATAGGTGAATTCGCTGATAACCACTCGGGTGCCATACTCCTTGTTTATTCCTTCCAGTCTGGAAGCCAGATTCACCGAATCCCCCATCACCGTGTAGTCGAAGCGGCGCTCAGAGCCCATATTCCCCACCACCATGGGGCCGGTGTTGATCCCGATTCCGATATCAAGTTGCGGTGTCCCTGCAGCTTCCCATTGCTGCTGCAACTTGTTTAAACGATTCAACATTTTCAGGGCTGTACGGCAGGCCCGCGCTGGATGGTCGGTCTGTTCCAAGGGTGCACCCCACACGGCCATTACTGCATCACCAATGTATTTATCCAGCAGCCCATCGAACTCAAAAACTATGTCAGTCATTTCCGTGAGGTATTCGTTGAGAAGATGCACCAGTGTCTCAGGCTCCATCTCTTCAGCCAAGCTGGTGAATCCCCGAATATCAGAAAAAAGTACAGATAATTCCTTTTTGTCTCCCCCCAGCTTCAACTTATCAGGATTCTTCAACATCTCGTTCACAACCGAGGGAGTGACGTAGAAGCTGAAGGCGCCACGGATCTTTCTCTTCTCTCGTTCTTCCACGATGTAACGGTACAAGGTAACCGCAGTATAGACAATCACCACTGTCAGTAACGGATAGACTGCATTGAGCCATATGCCCTTTTCAACGAACAGTTTCTGGCTCGCCACCAAGTAGCCAAAAAAGAGGACTCCAATGAGCAAAACACTGAAGATGGCTCGCAACCGCGGCAGCACCAACCCAGTCAGCAAACCCATGAAAAGGATCGCTCCGAGATCAAAAAGGGAAGCCCAGTTGGGTCGAAAGAGAAAGGTCTGTCTGAGGATATTATCTGCCACGTTGGCATGTACTTCCAAGCCGGGAAAGGTATTGCTGAAAGGGGTCACCCTAATATCATACACTCCGACTGCAGTACTGCCTATGAATACAATTTTATCCCTGAAGGCATTGGCTGGAGTGCGCCTGGCCAGAATGTCCGCCACCGAGTAGTGGGGAAAAGTCTGCGGACCACCACGAAAATTGATCAGCATTCGGCCCTTTTCATCAGTTGGTATGGTAACCGGACCGAGCTGAATGGACTCGATTCCATGCTCCGCTACCCGCACACGTAAGGGAATAGTATTGCCCACAAAAGAGCGCACCGCTTCCAGGGGAAGAGCCGGATAAAAACGATCCTGGTAACGTATTACCAATGGAATCCAGCGAACCGTGCCATCTATATCCAGGAAAATATTATAGTAGCCAGCCATCCTGCTGGCCTGGACCAGTTGCTCTATGTTGGATTCAGGCAACAGGGCTTCAAAGACCTCTACCTTTTTCGCCTGGGGGCTAAGAAATTGGACGAGCTTGACCGCGCTCGCCCCGACATTGCTCCTTTTGTTGTCGAGTTCATCCTGGCTCAGGTGGTCGATCTCCTCTGGGGAAAAATGGAAAAAGTAACCGAGCACTACCGGTGCTTTGGATCTTTGAATGGCTGCAGCCAAAATGCTGTCGTTGTCTGCTTCTGCACGCGCTTCCTCCAGGAACTTTTCAAGCTTTGGTCCCCTCAAGCCGAGACTGCGGGTCTCTTGCTGCATGGACTCGATGAATTTGAGATTGTTGTTTGCGTCAGGCTCAGAGAAAACGATATCCAATGCAATTACCCTCGCTCCCTCCTCCCCAAGACGGGTAATCAATTCTGCGATTTTGGCCCGTGGCCACGGCCACTTGCCGATTTCATCAAGGCTTTTTTCGTCAATTGTTGCCAGCACTGTAAAAGGACCGGCGGGTTCCGTCCCCCGGGTGAGGAACCGAACATCCAGAGACCTCCGCTCGATACGCTCGAGGAAAGGATTTTTTGCCATATAGAAAAAGACCACCAAGCCCGTGAGAAAAAGGCTGAGCAAAAGTACATGTGTCCAACCATGTCTTTTCATAACACTACCCAGCAAACACTCTGCTTCAGGATACGCTTCACTGCAAGTTATAGGCTATCGGTTACACATAATTGATTTTGACTCAATTATGTACTAGTTGGGACACTGGCACCAGCTCAACCCCCTTCTCAGACAATTTGGGAATCTCTCGCCTGAGTACCTCAAGGGTAACCTCATGGGGATGGGCGATGCCAATGGCTCCTCCCTTGAGACGTGCTAGTTCAGTGAGTCGGTTCAATTGAGCGCGGATGGCTCGGGGATTTTGAATGTTGTCCAAGAAAACATTTCGCTGAGCAGAGGGGACATGAAGTTCTTGCGCCACTTTATATGCTTTTGTCTTGCTTGTGGTTCTACTGTCCACAAAAAAAAGACCGCGAGTATTGAGTTCCAGCATAACAGGTCTCAGCTTACGTTCATGTTCACAAAACTTGGAGCCCATATGGTTATTGACTCCTTTGACATACGGGAAAGCATCCAGGTTCTTCCTGAGGGTCTGCACAAGCTCAACATCTGTCATCTCCACCAGAAGAGCCCCAATTCCTGGATTCACTTCCGGGTAGCCTGCAGGCTCCATGGGCAGGTGAAGCAAAAGTTCCTGACCAGCATCATGAATTCTCCGAGCGATACTCTTGCTGAACGTGCCGTGTGGAAGGACAGAAAACGACAATGGTCCTTCAATTGTGAGGAATCTCTTTGCTAGTTTTCCATCGTAGCCCAAATCATCGATAACAATGGCCACCTTAGGAGCTGGTGTTGGTTGTGCCTTTTGCAAGGCCCGCTCAGGTCCTTGGAAAAAAGCCAAACGGTGAGTGAGATACCCCTCGACCCGAATGAGCAGCTCCAGATCCGGGCCTCTGTTCTTGCTACTTTCTAAGGTTATTTGTTTGGATAAAGATCCAATATTTTTTAAAAAAAGTGCTTGAACGCCGTCTAGGCTCTGCTCGTGGGGAAGGGTAATTTCGAGTTCGGTAAAATCCCACTCTCTATTGTGTTGGACACGATGTATCACCTTGCGGAATTGAACTTGAGATGCATGTACTCCCAGCTGGCGCAGGCTCTGGTAAATGATAAGTTCCACCTTACTTGCCAGTTCGCCAAAACGGTTACTCCTCTCCTCTTCATAGGCTGGAACGGCAGTTTTTTCGTATGGACGCTCTTGAGCCAGCCACAGACCGAGAAACAAACACACAAAAACCAAGAGTCCTATTCCGGCTGACCAACGGAGCAAAAGATTCTTCCTGGAAGTACTTTTCCGCGCTGGTCGTTTGGCACCCTTTGCTGACCGTTTTTTTGTGGTCCGTTTCGCCATTTTCGTTACCAAAACACGCCGTTCAGACTTCGGCCATGAGCAGCAAAAAACCGAGC
Organism: Syntrophobacterales bacterium; assembly: GCA_050123975.1. Classification (GTDB taxonomy): domain Bacteria; phylum Desulfobacterota; class Syntrophobacteria; order BM002; family BM002; genus BM002. Next base: position 3,602 of record JASFGC010000160.1, read on the forward strand.
AATCATAAGAAAAACAGGAATAAAGGCAAATGACAAGCTGTAATAGATTGCGTGCAAACTATGCATAGGAGGAAATTGATTATCTGTTCGTTGGTCAGGTATCATGGGCGTGCGCGTCACTGTGGGCCGTTCCCAGTAGGAGAGTATCTTACCCGGCTGCAACAGCGAGGGGATGCAATAGCGACTGGGACCCAATGATCCTATGACCGCAACAGACCTCATCTGAGATCCGCCGCAATCCAGCTTTGAGGGGATAATCTGGCAGGCAGGTTCAACCTAGTACTCCCAGATAAACACGCCCGTTACTGGGTTCTCACCATCCCAACGGCTGCAAGAGCTACTCGTGAGCGTACTTCATCTGTGAGAGAATTTCCCAACTTTTGAGCACTTCCAGTGCCCGAGCCAGTTGATTATCATTTTCCAATTGTTGTTTGCTTTCAGAGTCGCGGGTGGTATCCGGTTTAATTTCAGATTCTGTCTTTCCCTTTCCGTCCATGTGATTCTTTAAATCCTCTTCCCGAATCACCCGGAGTCGCCCGCGCTCGTCATCTTTCTTCCGGGGTAGTTCCCTCTCCACCACTATGTCAGGTTCAATGCCTTTCGCCTGAATAGAGCGACCACTCGGCGTGTAGTAAAGAGAGGTGGTGAGGCGCAGAGCCGCGCCGTTTCTGAGGGGCATCACCGTCTGCACTGAACCTTTGCCAAAGGTTTCCACTCCCACCACCACAGCTCGCTTGTGATCCTGGAGAGCACCGGCAACAATTTCTGCGGCACTGGCGCTACCTTCATTTACCAGAACCACAATAGGATAGTGGTGGGGCCTGGTATTGGTGTGTGCCTCGAACCTCATATCCTGACTCTTGAGTCTGCCGCCGGTGTAAACAATCAATCCTTCGTCGAGAAATTCATCACTCACCTTAACGGCCTGGTCCAAGAGACCACCGGGGTTGTTTCTCATATCCAATATCAGTCCTTTCATGGGCTGATTTTCTTTCTCTAACTTGGTGAGTGCCTGGCGCAGGTCCCTGGCAGTGGTACTCTGGAATTGAGAGAGACGAAGGTAGCCGTAACCTGATTCCAAGGTCTTAGCCCGCACACTTTTGATGGCAATAGTGGCTCTGGTGATCACAAAATCTTTCGGCTTTTCAAATTCTTCCCGCATAATAGTAAGAACCACCTTGGTTCCTTTGGGGCCACGCATCTTCGTGACCGCCTCCATGAGGGTCATTTCTTTGGTGGGCTCACCGTCCACCCGAAGGATCTGATCACCAGCCTCTATTCCCAAATCATCGGCAGGAGTTCCTTCCAAGGGTGAAACAACGGTCAAAAAACCATCGCGGATGGTGATTTCGATACCAATGCCCCCGAAACTACCCTTGGTTTCCACCTGCAGTTCTTTGTAAGCATCGGGATTCAGGTAGGAGGAGTGAGGATCCAGCGTCTTGAGCATGCCGGTGATGGCACCTTCGACCAAGTCCTCACTGTCCGCCTCCTCCACGTAATTTTCTTGTACAATATCAAGAACATCACTGAATATCTGCAGTTGTTCGTAGACGGTTTTGTCCTCGGCAGATACTTTCTGAATACTGAGCCGCTCCCAGACAAAAACCGCAACCAATCCAACGAGTACGACGACCAAAATGGTCAATCTAAGTTTACGAATCGACATGCATCCTCCCTAGTGCTTTCATCAGCAAATAAAGTGTACTTTGTAAAATAGCAGATATTGAGTAATTTTGCTAACCCAGCACTGGTCTCGATGGAATAAATTCTCAAGAAACTTCATCAATCGAAAGACGAGTGACCCCTCAACCTTTGCGAGTACATTCCGCCGACGAAGGTGATATATACTGCAAGTCTCGTGCCTCTATCGAGCCGTAGCAGCTGCTGCACTGGCCAAGGCAGGAAGCAACCACGCCTCTGGGTTAATGGCTTTGCCAAGGTGACGAATTTCAAAATAAACTCTGCCCCCACTTTGAACAGTGGGAGAATACCCTGCATAGCCAATGATATCCCCCGACTCTACCGTTGCTCCAGTCTCCTTCAATACCTCCGCCAAATGGGCAGTGAGAGTATAGTATTTGTCACCGTGATCAATGATGATCACCTTGCCGTACCCTTTCACCCATTCTGAATAAAGAACTTGTCCACCGTAGACGGCGACCACTGGAGACAGTGGTTCGGTGGTAATTTCAATGCCGTTGCTACGAATCTTAGTGCCAAATTTCTTATGCTTCTTTGGTCCGAAACGAGACTTAATCTTACCTTGAACGGGATAAGGGAGAGCTCCTTTCTTACTGGCAAAACCACCTTTCGGCTGGATTTCAGCCTTACTCCTGCCACTCTTCCTCTGCAACTCTTCAATTTTATTCTTCAATTCGCGGGAAACCGCTGCCAACTCTGTCACATAGTTCTGGTACATCTCCTCCTGATTGTGGACATCCTGCAATAAGGCTACCTGCTCACGTTTGACCTTTTCCAACTCCGCCACTTCCTGACCGATCTTTGCCATCAGTCTGCCAAGTTTTTCTTCCCGGGAAGTGAGCGCCTGGGTAAGTTTCTCTTCCTCTTGCTGCCGCTTTATAAATTGACCGATGAGCGCACTGTCTTGTTCAGCCACCGCTCGGAGATACACCCACTGATGTTGAAATCCGCTCACATCACGGGCCGAAACCAGAATATTCAGATATGCGTGTCTGCTAAATTTGTAAAGCGCCTCCAGTCTCTGAGCCAGCAGCGCCCGGAGCTTCTCCAGTTCACGGTCCAACTGTTTGAGTTTCTTGCGCTTTTCCGCAATCTCCTTTCGTAACAGAGTACGCTCCCGTCTCCGCTTCTCCAAATTATCGCGGATTAGTTGAAGCTGCAGCTCCATTTGATCCAGTTGATCAAGGATCAAACGTTCTTTCTGGCGCATCTCATTAATGTGCGCCTGGCCCCTCTTTATTTCTTTCTGAACCTCCTTTACTTTCTCTTTGTGGACCCGAACGTTATCGTTTGTTTTCCCCACCTTTTCCGCGGACACCACTGGGGCTTCCACGCAGAGCAGCACTACGATCAAGGCTACAACTAACCGACTCATGGCCGTAAGAATCTCCTCAGGGAAATTATACTCCCCAGGACACCGAGGAGCAGGCCAAGACCAAGAAATCCCGCAACCAATTGACCTGTGGGCAGAGACCCCGCCATCACGGCAAGTCTCAGAGGCAAATCCAGATGCGAAAACAGAAACAGCATAAGCAATGATAAACCGCCAGCTGCCAGTAAGGCGCCGCCCAGACCATGTAACAGACCTTCTAGGAGAAAAGGCGCCTTGATAAAAAAATCTGTGGCCCCCACCAACCGCATGATCTCTAATTCTTCCCGCCGAGAATAAAAGGTCAGTTTAATTGTGTTGGAGATTACGAAGATGGTGGCAATGAGAAGAAGGCCCCCCACTGTAATACCTACCAACTTCATGACCTCAATAAAAACTCTCAATTTCGCCATCCATTTTCTGCCATACTGGACCTCAGCTACTCCGGGCAACCGTCCCAAACGGGTTGAGAGCTCTTTGATGTTTCCAGACCGTCCATACTGGGGCATCAATGTCACTTCCAGAGAGGCTGGGAGGGGATTTTCTTTGAGCCCTTCCAGAATGCCAGCATACTCCCTCAGCTGGCTACGAAAACGGGCGAGAGCCTGTTCCTTACTGATGAAGGTAATTCTTTCTACTTCTGGCCAATCAGCAACCTTACTGCGAAGCACTTTAGCCTGCTCGGAAGAGATGGTCTCCTGGAGATACGCCGTAATTTGGAGTTCTCCACCCATCTGATGCAAAGACTGCTGAACATTTAAGTATATCAAGGAAAAGAGTCCCAGAATAAGCATGGAGATGGCGATGGTACTGAGGGTCACCAAACTCAAAAACGGGTTGGTCCAGATGTTTCCCAGGGCCTTTCGCAGAAAGTAGACAAGCATACCGATGCGCATTCCGCTACAACACCCCCTGAGAGCTAATCTCCACGGCAGAGCGCTGAGCCATGACCTGCCTGGCGACCCCGGCAGCCACCAGCCGTCCCTGACGCAGCATTCCTACTTTGGCGCCTGGAACTCTACCTATGAGCTCCCTGTTGTGTGTCGCCAAGACCACCGTGGTACCGCGCCGGTTTATCTCCCTGAACAATTCCAAGATCTCCAAGGTGATCTCATCGTCAAGATT
>JASFGC010000161.1:0-7798 GCA_050123975.1 Syntrophobacterales bacterium
CTCCCCTTAATCCCCTCCCGCCAGGGAAGGGGAAAGGGTGTTTATGGATGAATACTAATGAGTTTGTCTTTAATTAAAAAATATAATTACCCTCTCTGCTTCTAGCCACAGCAAATAATGTTCTTCTTGCCAAGACTTATTTTTCCAGGTATTTTTCTTTCGCAGTAATGGATTGTAAGAGGTGATGCAATGAGTGAAGAGATGGAATGCATGTGTCAGCAGTGTGGAATATCCATTCATATGCCCTCCGAGTTGGTTTCTCTGCAAGATCCTACCAATGCTGAGGTGAAGCTGCTGAGTAGTATCCATGTTTGTGTAAACTGTGGTGGTCAGCTTGCTCTCGTGGGTAAGGCGGGAGATGAACCCCGCTATAGGCTGGAATAAAAGATAGTCCCCGAGAGTGAACCTTTTCTTGCGTACGAAAAGCAGTTCACAGATCAGGTAACTCTTTCCTGGCTAGAAAAAGTATTTTCGGTAAAGGTGGAAGATTTCCTCCTCTTCATCTTCCTCTAACGGCCTCACCGGCATCACTTCCATCGTACACATGTAGTTGGGAGATGCGCCGTAAAGACGGCATATCAGGGGCCTAACGGGGTGAATGGAGCAGCCTCCTTCTGGTAAGTCTTCATCCAGGTATGGACAGGTATGGCCCTGGGCCTCTCCAGGCTGCATGGAGTGCTCTCGAAGGAATTCCTGTATACGTTCATCTTCCACTTGGGTTCTGGAGGGCACACCAAAGTTCTTGCAGCACTCGTAACAACCGTTCGTACATATCATCTCTGGAATAAGATCATAGAGATCATCAATATCCATACTGGTCCCCCCATCGGGGTGGGCAGGTTTTGTCTATTGCCTTTGTGCTGTCCCCAAACAGAATATTGTAAATCCGAAATCCGAAGCACGAAGCACGAAACAAATTCAAAATTGGTCCTGCGGACTCCCCACCCTTCGGGCGGGGCCCCAGTTTCGAATTTTCAAATGTTCGAAACAATAATCTCTATATCGGGCCTAACGTTTTGGTCATTTGTATTTTGAGAATTTGAAAATTGTTTCGGATTTCGATATTCGGATTTCGGATTTAGCAAGCCTTACAAATATGAGAGCCAGTGGCTGTAATCCTGCTTAGTTCCCTTAACTATTTGGAAAAAAGTGTCCTGCAGAGTCCTCGTCAGAGGTCCAGGTAATCCCTCGCCAATGGTGCGGTTATCAACCTCACGAATTGGGGTGATTTCCGCTGCGGTTCCAGTAAAGAAAGCCTCGTTGGCGACATAAAGATCATCTCGGGAAAAGCGTTCTTCCTGTACTGCGAAGCCGAGATCCCTGGCGATTGTGATTACGCAATCCCGGGTGATTCCGGGGAGGATGGAGGTGAGTGGGGGAGTAGTGAGCACACCTTTACGAACGATGAAAATATTCTCTCCGGTGCCCTCTCCAATGTACCCATCCGAATCAAGCATAATAGCCTCGTCATAGCCATCCTTGGTGACCTCAAGTTTTGCGAGGGTGGAGTTAACGTAGTTACCACAGGTTTTGGTTTTGGTCATCAGAATGTTGGGATGGTGTCTGGTAAAAGATGAGACCTTGGCACGTATACCTTTGGTTAGCCCTTCTTCACCGAGATAAGCGCCCCAGGGCCAGGTGATGATGGACACTCGTACAGGGTTGTCTTGGGGGTGAAGGCCCATTGCTCCTTCTCCAATGAAGGCTAAAGGTCTGATATATGCAGCTTTCTGCTCGTTGGTTCGGAGAGTGTCCAATATAGCCGTGCTGATCTCTTCTTGGCTAAAAGGCATCTTCATGGACATGGAATGGGCGGAATTGAAAAAACGCTCCACATGTTCTGGCAGGCGAAAAACTGCAGAGCGGCCGTCCTCGCACTCATAACAGCGAATGCCCTCGAAGATCCCCAGGCCATAATGGAGGCTATGGGTGAGGATGTGGACGTTCGCGTCATCCCAATTTACAAATTTCCCGTCAAGCCAGATTTTTTTCGCCTTCTCCACCATGGTTTCCGATCCCTCCTTGTTATCGCATAGCGCAAAGCGCAGAGCGCATAGCGTCGAAATGTAGAACACACGCTCTGCGCCATGCGCTATGCGCTATGCGCTTTCATAGCTTTTAGCGTTTTTTTATAGGGCTTACGAGCTATGCCCTTCTCAGTAATGATTCCTGCAATAAATCGGTTCGGGGTAACATCGAACGCCGGGTTCCAGGCATCTACCCCTGGTGGGGCGATGGCATGGCCAAGGCTGTGGGTGACCTCTCGAGGATCACGCTCCTCAATGGGGATATCCTTCCCGGTGGCTACTGACAGATCCACCGTTGACAAGGGCGCAGCAACATAAAATGGCACCTTGTTTTCTTTGGCCAAAACCGCCAGGGAATAGGTGCCGATCTTGTTGGCAATATCCCCATTGGCTGCGACCCGATCAGCACCCACAACGATGAGCTGCACCTTCCCTTTACTCATGAGATAGCCAGCCATGTTGTCCGTGATCAGGGTCACCGGAATATTATCCTGCTGCAGTTCCCAGGCGGTAAGTCTGCTGCCCTGCAAAAAGGGTCGGGTTTCATCGGCGAGCACCCGGATATTCTTGCCCACTTCCCACGCAGCCCGCACAACCCCCAGCGCAGTGCCGTAGCCTGCTGTGGCCAGAGCGCCGGCATTACAATGGGTGAGCACGGTTGCTCCCTCCGGCACCACTATCTGGCCATGGTGGCCGATTGCTTTATTAATGGCCTGATCTTCGGCGAGGAGATGATCAGCCTTACGACGGAGCAGATCCTTTAACTCCTCCACCGATGCCTGCGGGTGTTCTTTCAAAACCTCGAGCATGCTCTCAATAGCCCAGAAAAGGTTGCTGGCCGTGGGTCTGGCTCTGGCCATTTTCTCACAGATACGCTGAAAGTGACGCTCAAATGTTGCACGGTTCTTGGCCTTGATTCGACGACCGCCCAGGGCGAGTCCCATGGCTGCGGCTACTCCAATGGCAGGCGCGCCGCGGATCACCATCTTACGAATAGCCTCGATAACCTGAGTTGGTGTTTTGCACACCACATAACTTTCTTTGAAGGGAAGCTTGCGCTGGTCTATCATGACCACATAGTCGTCTTGCCAGTCAATAGTAGGTAACATCGAGTATGTGCTCCCGTTCGAAAAGTCCCGCCGAGAAGGCTTGATTGAAGATGCACCACAGAGGCCCATAAATCGTGTAAATTCGAAATCCGAATATCGAAATCCGAAACAAATTCGAATTACCAAAATTGGTCCTTCGGACTCCCCACCCTGCGGGCGGGGCCCCAGTTTCAAATGACCGAAACACCAGAAGATTTTTTTAGAGAAGTTGCGTTTTGAACATTTGAAAATTCGGATTTTAGATTTGTTTCGTGCTTCGGATTTCGTATTTCGAATTTTGAGGCAATCCGCCTCTCTGGGACCGACTATGTATCTACTGCTTTAACTTCTCCCTGAGTATTTCGTTGACTATCTTGGGGTTGGCTTTGCCTTGAGTCTCCTTCATGACCTGGCCGACGAAAAAACCCAAAAGTTTATCTTTGCCAGCACGGTATTCTTCAACCTGGTCGGGATGCGCAGTCAATACCCTCTCGATAATATTGCCAATTTCACCTTCGTCCGTGACCTGCTTCAGCCCCTTTTCCTCTACGATCGTTTCGGGGGGCTTGCCGGTGGCGTACATCTCCTCGAAGACACTCTTGGCAATCTTGCCACTGATCACGTCCTCATCGGTCATTTTTAGGAGATCAGCTAGTGCCTCTGGACTCACAGGGCATTGGTGGATTTCTCGATCGTCGCGGTTCAGTTCCCTGAGCAGTTCCACCATTATCCAGTTGCTCACCTTCTTGGGTTGGGGAAAGCGAGCCACACAGGCCTCGAAGTAGGCTGCAAGATCCTTGCTACCAGTGAGTACAACGGCATCCTGCTCCGGCAAGCCATACTCTTCTATGAACCGCGCCTTCTTGGCCTCAGGGAGTTCTGGCAACTCGCTTCGCACATTCTCTATCCAATCGTCGCTCACCACCACCGGCACCAAGTCCGGATCTGGAAAATACCGGTAATCATGCGCTTCTTCCTTGCCGCGCATGCCATGGGTGACGCCTTTATCACTGTCCCACAACCGGGTTTCCTGAACAATGGTGCCCCCCTGTTCCAGGATAGCTCGCTGCCTTTTGATCTCATATTCTAGGGCCCGCTGCACGAAACGGAAGGAGTTCATGTTCTTGAGCTCGGTCTTGACGCCCAAGCTTTCTGAACCCGCTGGGCGTAAGGAAATATTGGCGTCACAACGCAAGCTGCCCTCCTCCATATTTCCATCGCAGATGTCCAAATAACGGACGATGTCCCGTAGCTTTTTCAAGTAGGTTGATGCCTCCTCCGGGGTTCTCAGATCAGGTTCGCTGACGATTTCAATGAGAGGCACACCTGTGCGGTTAAAGTCCACATAACTGAATGGTTGGGTTTCATCATGTATCAGTTTGCCGGCGTCTTCCTCGAGGTGGATGCGAGTTATTCCGATCCGTTTGCTCTCACCATTCACTTCAATGCCTATCCAGCCATTCTCCGCCACCGGTAGTTCGTACTGTGAGATCTGATATCCTTTCGGCAGGTCGGGGTAGAAATAGTTCTTTCGAGCAAACCGGCTGGTGCGTGCAATGGTACAGTGGGTGGCCAGGGCCAGTCGTAGGGTGAACTCTATCACCGTGCGGTTGAGGACCGGGAGCACACCTGGCATGCCAAGGCAAACAGGGCACGTGTGGGTGTTCGGGGCCGCTCCGAACTTGGTGGAACAACCGCAAAAAATCTTGCTGTCGGTTAATAGCTGGGCGTGAACTTCCAGGCCGATTACCGTTTCGAATTCCATGGAACTTCCTATTGGCACACTGGACTGAGTAAACAAGTTCCTATAACACCAAACGGGGTGAAAGGGCAAGTTTTTAGCCAGCGGCAAAGGGGGAGATTGGAGATTGCGGGTTTAACTCTTTCTCGTCCTTAACATATGGAGGCCGAAGTTGATGAAAATTACAAATCACAAAATCCAAATAACAAACAAATTCCAATTACCGAAATTCAAAATCCCAAACGATTATATCATCTTTAAAAAAGAAAATTCCAAATATGGTTTGGGCATTGAAACTGGAGACCCGCCCAAAGGGTGGGGAGTCCTAAGGACCAATATTGGAATTTGAGATTTATTCAGCATCGAAAACCTGGTCCTTGGGGCCAGGTCAGAATACAATGGCTCTGCCAGTACAAAAGGTTTCAGTGTTCAGGTTTCAGTTCTTGTTTTCTTTCCTGACACCTGACACCCGACACCTGAAACCTTGAGATGTGGTGCTTGAAATTCGATATTTTACAATGCTCCATTACTCCACCACTCCATCACTCCAGCAGACTGCCGCAAGGGGGAAAGAGTATGGGAGTCCCCTCAGGGGGCAGTTCAAAGCCGGGTCCTTTGGGTCCGGATTCCTTGCTTAGGCAGCAGCCTCTTCTCTTTTAGCTATTTTTGTCAGGGCTTTTTGGGCTTTGTTCTGCCACAGACTGTCTTTCTGCTTAGTGAGTTTCTGAAGAGTTTTACGGGATTTGCGCGTACCGACGTTCCCCAACGCCTCACAAATTGCCGCTACGGTCTCTGGTTTGATGGCCTTCCCTTTCACCGTAGAGAAGGAGAGGCGGCCTAAGCTGAGCTGGCGTTTGATCGTCGCCAGCAGGAAGTCCTCGAGCGAGCCTTCACCTGGCAGTTCGAGATTGCCGTAAGAGCCCAGGGCTCTATAAAGACACGCTTCGAGTCTGTCTGTCTTGGCCGAGGTAGAATCTTCAGAGTTCTTCAGCATCTCAAGAAATTTCACCAGGGCAGTTGTGCTTTTGACCCTGGCCAGACAATGAATTGCCTCCTGCTGAACATCTATGTCTGGGTCATTGAGCAGATCGAGGTAGAGACTTTTGCCCTGAGCGGTTTTGATTTTAAAAAATACCCTCAGTGCCTCCACTCTGATATGGGGGCTTTCATGATTGAGATAGCCCAGGAGGGTGTTGGCCAAGGGGTGCAGCCACTCATCAGACTCTATCTCTCCCAGCACCCGGAGGATGTCGATCATGGTTCTTGTTTCGGTTCCTTTTTCCTTGAGTTTGTCGAGAACAAGGCCGATGGTTGTAGGATTGATTTGGGCAATGATCTCAACTGCATTTTTCCGAACCAAAAGATCGCGGCTTCTCACCAAAATGGGGACAAGGTGAGGCACTGACCTGCCGCCAAGGGCGAGAAAAAGCGGGGTTATGCTTTTACATATCTCCATTTTTCCAATGAGGAATTTATTCTTTAATGCCGAGAGGGTCTCACCCTTGCTGATTTCATCTAGAATGTGTCCTGCGCAGGTGGAGAGGTGTTCTTTCTCATGAGTGTGTCGATCCAGGCAATTTATGATCTCAAGGACTGCTTCATACTCCTCCCGGGCTATCAATTCAGGAATAAGCTCCAGCAAGGCTCGAGCCACCTGGAGATATTTTGCCTCGTCCTGAATTTTGTCGAACTGGCTGAGAAGGGAGTTGCTGTCCTGGAGGAATTTTTTTGTCAGTCGTTCAATCCTGAACCGCTGCTGCATTGACTTGGGAAGCTGTTCAGCAGAGATAAGTTTGTGCTTGACATATTCTTGGAGAATGGACTCTCTCTCTTTGATTTCCCGCAGATTGAGGGCAGAGGCAAACTGTTTGGCGAGGGTGACAGTTTTTTCCTGAACTGGCTCTGTCTTTTCATCGCGGAAGGTCTCTTTGAGCAAAGTCTCTGATACTTTGACGAGAAGGTCATCGGCAAGAGCCTCTAATACTTCTTCATCGATTTCAGCCTCTTTAAATTCCTTGGTTACAGCGAGATCGCTATTCATCAGAATATGGTAGATGGCTTCAGCATTTCGCAATGGTCTAATTAAATCCTGGATGATCTGTTTTCTGACTTTCTTCAGCCCTTCAAAGTCGAGGTCGGTAAAAAAGGGGACCATGCTGAAGTCTTTTTTGAGGCGGGTGAGGGCGATTTGGGAGCGCCAGGGAATGTTTCGTGCGGTAACGAGTTCTTCGTTGTAGATGTACGAGACGTTGAAAATGTTTCTCTCTCGCAGAGCCTGGCTGAACTCTTCTTTAGCGCCAGAATCTTTGGTGTCGACAAAAGCCGGTTCGCTCATGAGGTCGACGAGACTGGTGAATTCCGTCTGAGTCATGGCGTTCTTGAGCGTCAAACTGATCAGGTCTTTCTGTTCGAGGAATTTGGCAAATCTGGGGACATACATCTCTGCCATCCCCGCTATCATAAGAGAATTAAGGTCTTGGACCTCCGGGAGGACCCCCTCAATCAAAATATTCTTTCCTTCAAGTTCCTCGCGGACGAGGAAAGTCAACTCGTCTCTTTGAGAAAAAAGGCCTTGAAAATCTTCGTAGAGTCCCATCTTAGCTTTTTGTGCTTCGGGATGGTCAGGGGTGTAGTAACCGGTGCGCAGAAAGGCTTGAATCAGGGCGAGAAGAAATTCCGCCAGCCTGGCCTTGATCTCCGCGTGGGGATCATCCGTTAACTGGCTGCGGAGAAGAATGTCTGTGTCTGACAGGGTTTTTTTCATTGAAACCCACTATCATAAAAGAGATATGTTTGATGGGACGCCCAATACTCTCGACATGCCTTAAGAAGACCAGCTCATACACGATCGTAAAAAACCAACGTCAAAATTTAGCAGCCGAATGAGATCGACTCCGTGTATTTTTATCCGGTCTGTAACAGTGCAATAGATGTGCCAGATT
>JASFGC010000162.1:0-7747 GCA_050123975.1 Syntrophobacterales bacterium
ATGGCTACAGAAGACTTTCAACGAAAGCTCACTGCCATACTAAGTGCCGATGTCAAAGGTTACAGTCGCCTCATGGGCGAAGATGAGGAGGCCACCGTCCGTACCATAACCGCCCACCGAAAGGTGATAACCTCGGTGATCGAGAAGTACCGGGGCCGGGTGGTGGACTCGCCTGGAGACAACATACTGGCTGAGTTTGTCAGTGTGGTGGATGCAGTGCAGAGTGCCGTAGAGATCCAGGAAGTGATCAGAGCCAAGAATGCTGAACTGCCTGAAGAGCGCAGGATGGAGTTTCGCATCGGCATCAACCTTGGTGATGTGATCCAAGAGGGCGAGCGCATCTACGGTGATGGAGTAAACATCGCAGCTCGAGTTGAGGGTCTGGCCGATCCGGGAGGCATTTGCATCTCGGGTAGTGCCTACGAGCAGATCGAGAACAAGCTGGCGTTGGGCTATGATTACATAGGTGAACACACCGTGAAGAACATTGTCAAACCCATACGGGTGTATAGGGTGCCAACAGGGCCAGAAACACTCCAAAAGGTTACTGAAGAAAGAAAGCCCGCCCCGAGTTGGCAACGAGCGACTATCGCAGTGGTGATAGCACTCCTTGTTGTGGCAGGGGGTGTAGCTATCTGGAAATCTTACCGACCTTCTACCCCACCAATAGAGACTGCCTCAGTGGAGAGGATGGCATTTCCCTTGCCTGACAAGCCTTCCATTGCGGTACTGCCGTTTGTCAACATGAGTGAAGACCCAAAGCAGGAGTATTTCAGCGATGGGATCACTGAAGAAATTATTTCCTCACTCAGCAAGACTCCAAAGCTCTTTGTGATTGCTCGGAACTCCACATTCGCCTTTAAGGAAAAACCTGTGATCGTTAAGCAGGTGGCAGAAGAACTGGGGGTAAGATATGTTCTGGAGGGGAGTGTTAGAAAGGCCGAAGAGAAGGTACGAATAACAGCCCAGTTGATTGATGCTCTTAAAGGGCATCACCTTTGGTCGGAAAGGTATGACCGCAACCTGGATGACATATTTGCCGTTCAAGACGAGATCACAAAAAAAATTATAACAGCTTTGCAGGTCAAACTGACGGAGGGAGAACAAGCCCGAACAGCCTCGAAAGGCACAAATAGCCTTGATGCCTACCTAAAATGCTTGCAGTCGATGGAAACTATACGCCATTTTAATAGAGAGAGTAATGCTTTGGGAAAGCAATTGGCAGAGGAAACAATAGCCTTAGACCCAGAGTATCCTATGGCTTACAGAGTTCTAGCTCTAGCCCATCAGATGGATGCATGGCTTGGCTCGAGTAAATCCCCTAAACAGTCTCTAACTAAGTCCATAGAGTTATTGCAAAAAGCTATTGCCTTGGATGACACTTATGCTGAAGCCTACGCTGATTTAGGCTTTATGTTGTCAATAATAGGGAAGCATGATAAGGCCGTTGCCACAGCGGAGCACGGTGTGGAACTTAATCCCAATTCAGCTGATGCTCATACGAAACTGGGTCATACACTCAGGTTTGCTGGTAGGTATCAGGAATCTATTCCAGAATATAAGATAGCGATACGTCTTAATCCTATCCCACCGAATCATTATTTGTTTGGTTTAGGACAGTCCTATGCCATGACGGGGCAATACGAGGAAGCAATAAAATGGGGTGAGAAAGCAGTCCGTCAAAAGCCCAATTCTTTTTTAGCCCATTTGATACTAACTCAGATTTATAGCTTTGCAGGACAGGATGAAAAAGCTCGGGCTCAAGCCGCTGAAGTGCTAAGGGTAAATCCAAAGTTTTCTCTCGAAAAATTTAAAAGCAAAGCAGTGCATGTTGAAAAATCAAGAGATGCCTTGCGTAAGGCAGGGCTGAAGTGAATGGACGAATCAGAGAAGGCTATACTCTTATCCCGTTTTCTTTCTAAACTGTGAATTACATACTTTAATCTACACTTTTGCCCTTCCTGACCCGCCGCCACATATAGTACTATTCTCCCTAGAATTAAAACAGTTATCTGTAACTTAGTACTCTGTTTAGATATGGGGAGTAGCAAAATGAAAATAATCATGAGAACGTTCATCGTACTATTGCCCTTCGTTTTGCCAAATATCACCCATGCAGTTTCCGTCTACAACAGCGATGGAAGGTCACATGACATTAGGGTTACTGATATTAGAAGTGGTAGGAAGCAATCAATGACAGTTTACAGGGCTTCTACCGCACATATTAGATGCAGATATGGGTGTGAAATAAGAGTCCTGGAAACTGACGACACAATAACTGTACCACCAGAGTCTTCCTATGCTACTAATACTGTCGTGATTGGAGACGGCACGCTGAGAAGAAGATGAGATATTGAAGATTGTGCTATGAATTTTGAAGGGCGATTGTAATGACAGAGATGTAATCCACCGTAAATCTAGTCATTGACAGGGAGTCTTTCAGACTTATAATCTTCAACATTGCCAGTTAAAACCTACTCTTTGCCGGAGGATCACAGCATGAGCACATCTAATCAGCCTTCAGACGATAAGTTGTATGTGAGGAGAGCGATAGAGGCGAGCATCCATATAGGCCTCGTTGCTCTCCTTATCTTTTGGTGTTTCAAAATCGGTCAGCCGTTCATTCAGATTATCGTCTGGGGCATCATCATTGCAGTTGCAATCCATCCCATCTATAACCGTCTGAAGTCTGCCCTGGGTGGACGAGATCGTTTAGCGGCGACCCTGATTACAATCTTTGCCCTGATCTTCTTGCTCGTTCCGACCATTATGCTTTCCGACTCCCTCATCGACACTGCACGGGAGGTTGCAGCACAGCTCGAAGAAGGGACCCTGAAAGTGCCTCCACCATCGGAGAGCGTCAGATCATGGCCGATCATCGGCGAACCTTTATATAAGTTGTGGAGCCTCGGCTCACAAGATCTCGACGCTGCGGTGAGTAAGATGGCGCCCCGACTCAGAAAGTATGGTATCTCGGTTTTGTCCGCCGCTGCTGATGCCGGGTTCGGGATTCTGGCGTTCGTGGTTTCGATCATTATCGCCGGTGTTTTCCTCGCAAATGCCGACGGTGCGCATCAGGCTGCGCTGACATTTTTTCGGCGGCTTGCGGGCGAAAGGGGGGCGAATTTTGTCGAACTCGCGGGGGCAACGGTGCGAAGTGTTGCCCAGGGCATTCTAGGCGTGGCAATAATCCAAGCTATTCTGGGAGGGCTTGGTTGTCTCATGATCGGCGTGCCTGGGGCGGGGCTTTGGGCCCTGCTGATCCTGCTTGTTGCGGTGGTTCAGCTTCCCCCTCTCTTAATCTTGGGCCCGATTATTTTCTACGTGTTTTCCACCAGTAGTACAATTACCGCAACTTTGTTCGCCATCTATAGTGTCCTCGTCAGTATCAGTGACCCCTTTCTGAAATCCCTCTTGCTGGGTCGAGGAGTCGACGTTCCCATGCTTATCATCTTCATCGGAGCAATAGGGGGTTTCATAACATCGGGCATCATCGGCCTCTTCGTTGGCGCCATCGTTTTCACGGCCGGCTACAAGCTTTTCTTACGGTGGCTCGAGGAGGATACAGAGCCGGAACCAAAACCAAGCATATCTGAATAACGACAATCCCCGGTGAGACAGCTACAAGTACTATGTTGCCTGCAGACTCATCGTCGACAAGCGTGCTCTAAGAAAGGGGATGAAATAGCTCGCCGCCCATGAAAGAAGTAAAGCATCCCCCGGCATAGCCAGGGGCTTTGGTCCATGAGCCGACCCGAAAGGGTGGCGTTCCCATAGGGGACTAACAAATAACAATGCTGTGCTCAGATGAAAGACATGCTCGCAAATAAAATCCCCCCAACCCCCCTTTACAAAAGGGGGGCTTTACATGGGATTCCTTACAGGAAAAAGACTTTCTTCCCCCTTTTCTAAAGCGACTCGACATGAGCGACACGACTTGAGCTCGTCGACAAGTCTCGTCGACAGGTCTTGCCGAATGTGGGGACCGAGGGGGATTTTGCTGCGCGGCTATCTTTCCCAGGGCCACCGCAGCATGCTCACTCCACAAGCAAAGCTAAACTATACCACCAGCACAGCAGGTGGGTTTTGTAAATACTAAGCCACACGATCCCGCCATCTCAGAAGAATTGACAGTTTCCATGCAGTCCTGCATAGAGCCCGACAACTTACAAACAAACAAGCGATATTGTGGTTCTGCTATTGACAACCGCTCTGATAGATGTACATTTCATTGGTGAAAACGTGAAAGGTTGCAATGGACAAATAGAGCGGTCCGTCCGAGTGTTATACATCAATCGACGAGGGCGATCTGCTCCTAAGAATCATTGAAAATTTAAGCATGTAAGGGTGCTATGGCCCTATAGGCCTGCAAAGCAAGATCTGAGAGGAGGTCGGAATAATCATGAACAAAAGAAGAAAGACTATACCCTGGGTGATATCGACTTTTGTGTGTCTGGTTTTGGCCTGCTTGCTGGCCAGCTACACTTCCCTGGCTCAGCCCGCAGCTCAAAACGTCGATAAAAAGGAAGGCGGAACTGCAGAGAAGGCGATAAAAGAACAAACCCTGCCTGCTGGCCCGGTTGACGAATATGACCGTGGTACCCCCCGTAGCAGTGTGAAGGGATTCTTTAAGGCTGCGCGTGGCGGGGATTACGAACGGGCAGCTCAATACTTGGATCTGCGCAATCTGCCAAGATGGATCGATAAAAACGAGGGACCAGAGCTTGCGCGTCAGCTAAAAATAGCCCTGGATCGAACACTCTGGGTAGACCTTGAACAGGTAAGTGCTGATCCAAAAGGTAATATTGAAGATGGCCTACCCTCGCAGCGAGAATCAATCGGCGGTATAAAAACTCCGGAAAAGACTGTCGACATTTTACTGCAGCGTGTTCCGCGAGAAGACGGTGTGCTTATCTGGAAGTTCTCCAACAGGACGGTGGCGGAGATACCCCAACTGTATAAACATTTCGGATACGGACCCCTTCAGGAGACGCTATCAAAAGTATTTCCTGATGTTACCCTTCTTGGCTGGCAATTGTGGCAGTGGGCTCTCTTCTTGGTTGCCCTTCCTTTGACATACCTGGCTGCACTCCTGCCGACGTGGATTGCCGGACGGCTGGTGCGTCGTAGAGAAACTGAGATGAGCCGCAAATTTGCACTGTGGATTACAGGTCCCATTCGAATTGTCTTGTGGGTCCTGTTTATCAGGGCTGTCGCCAAGTATCTGGGTACGGGCGCAGCTGGCGGTTCTCTGTTCCGCGCTAAAATCCTGATGGCCTTAGCCCTTACCTGGGCTGCAATCCGACTTGTCGACCTTCTTTTAGACTTGTGGGCCGAACGTCTGCAAAAGAAAGGTGAAGAATCGGCAGCAGTGCTGGTGCAGCCGGTGCGGAAGATCGCAAAGGGGGTCGTTGTTTTGTTCGCCGCAATACTGTGGCTGGACAATATTGGTTTCAATGTAAGTGCACTCCTGGCAGGTCTTGGCGTTGGTGGTATTGCGGTGGCCTTGGCGGCCCAGGATACCCTGAAGAATTTTTTCGGCAGTGTGATGATTCTTCTGGACAAACCCTACAGCGTTGGCCAACGCGTCACGGTGAAAGGCCATGACGGAGTGGTGGAGGAGATCGGCCTGCGGTCGACAAGAATTCGCCTGCTCTCCGGTCATCTGACAACAGTGCCCAACGATCAAATGGCCAATGTCGACGTTGAAAACATTGGCCGTCGGCCCCACATTCGACGGCTCACCAACATCACCGTTACCTATAATACGCCACCGGAGAAAATTGAAAAGGCCGTAAACATCATCGAAACGATTCTTGAGAACCACGAAGGCATGGAGCCAGATTTCCCTCCCAGGGTGTATTTCAACGAGTTCAACCCTGACTCATTGAACCTACTGGTGCTCTACTGGTATCATCCACCAGATTATTGGAGCTTCCTGGCGTTCAGTCAGAGGGTCAATCTACAAATCATGCGAGAGTTTGAAAGAGAGGGAATCCAGTTTGCTTTCCCAACCAGTACGACGTATTTGACCCAGGATGATGATCAGCCACTGCATATCAGCCTTGCGAGCACTCACGAGTTACCCGTGTCTGAGTAGCAGTAAGACACCTCTGTCTGGAGTTCGTTTAAGGCCGAGGCCGGAATGAAAGTTAATCGCTTAGCGATAGTTATCGTTTTTGTCTCTACGCTCATGATCGTAGAGAATGTCATGGCAGATGAGATTTGGCTCAAGAATGGCGATCGCATCACTGGAACTGTGAAAAAAATGGAAGACAAGGTCTTGATCTTCAAGACGGCCTATGCTGGAGAAATGTCTATTGAGTGGGATGAAATCACAGCTGTGACAACTGATGCACCCATTGAGGTGGTGCTTGATGACGATACTTCATTTCTGGGAAGGATGGTACCCGCACCGGAGGGGCAAATAAAACTACAACTGGTTGAGGAGACTGTGGAAAGGCTCGCCGTCGATCTCAGTGAGGTGAAAGCTATCAATCCCACCCCGCCAGAGCGTGAACTCAAGATTAAGGCCCGGCTGAATATTGGGGTCAAAGTGGAAACAGGAAATACTGACAAAGAAGAGTATGATGTGAATGGTGAACTTTCTCTCAGGTCTGAAAGGAATAGATTCTTCTTTTATGGGGAGTACGAACTAGACAAGACTGACGGTGACAAGACAAAAGAACAATCTAAAGGCTTTGGTAAATATGACCGCTTTCTCACCCAAAAGTTTTACGTCTATAGCTCTATTTTTTTCGAAACCGACAAGAACAGGGATCTCGATGTGCGCTTGGTCCCCAGCGTGGGACCAGGGTATCAATTCTATGAAACCGAGTTGACAAATCTGTGGGTAGAGCTTGGGCCAGCTTACATCATCGAAAAATATGATGAAAGCGACGATGAGGAATACATGGCTGGTCTATCGAGGATAAATTTCGATCACTTTTTGTTCAAAAAGATTTTTCAATTTTTTCATTTTGATCAGGTGTTGCTGAGTTTTGAAGACACCAGTGATATAGTCATTCTCAGCAGAACAGGAATACGAGCGCATTTTTATAAGTACTTCAACCTCACTGCCCAGTGGAATTGGGATTGGGACAACGATCCTGCTCCGGGAGACAAGAGATCTGACCACGAATATATCGTATCTGTTGGAGTCCAGTATTAGGGGCCAACCACAGATATACTACCATCAACAGAGGAATCCTTATGACCGAACCAGACAAAGTTACCAAAGAAAAAACCTTCATCGGACCAGCAATTGACATAGCCATTCGAATTGGCGCTATAGCCCTTTTGATAGCCTTGTGTTTTCAGATATTACGACCATTTATCTCTCTGGTGATCTGGGGAGCCATCCTTGCTATTGCACTCTACCCTGTCTGCAGAAGACTCAGGGACGTCTTGGGCGGCCGCAACAAGGTGGCGGCCGCCATCATTACTGTGGTTATGCTTCTTGGTATCATTCTCCCCAGCGTCCGAATGGTAGGCTCGCTTGTGGATGGGGTGAAATATATCAACCACAGGTTACAGAACAGCGAAATGAAAATGCCGCCTCCTCCAGATGGTATCGATAGGTGGCCCTTGATCGGTGAGGCATTGAAGAGCGAATGGTACGAGGCTTCGGAAAACCTGGAAGCAACGCTGATCCGGTTTCAACCTCAGCTCAGAGCAATGAGCCTGAGGCTGCTGAGGTCGGCGACGGGCACCGCTCTGGGATTACTGCAATTTTCCCTCTCTATCA
>JASFGC010000163.1:0-7743 GCA_050123975.1 Syntrophobacterales bacterium
ATATCCGGGCTGGGGTAAATGCAGGGAACAATGGCTTGAGGTAGGATGTGCTCTGATCTGGTTACCGACTAACCTATGTCGAGTCATTCTACTGTTTGGGATTTCATGCGCTCTATGCTTGAGAGGGTTTAAACCTCTTCTTGCTTTTCTTCGATCTTGGCTTTTTCGCCTTTTTCTTCCACCTCATCCGTGCCCGAGGATGCTTTCCGAAAATTCTTAATGCCTTTCCCGAGCCCCGCTCCAATCTCAGGCAACTTACCGGCACCGAAAATGATCAATATAATCACAAGGATTACCAGCAATTCTGGCATGCCGATTCCGCCAATCATATCGCGCTCCTTCTATTCATTGGGCAGATGATTATGCCCAGCGGTGGTCACCAATGGGAACGATTCAAGTGCAGCCGTATCGTGATCGTTTGACTGCCTGATCCTGACCACCAGTTCCTACCATAAACCCTCAAACTCATGCAATAGTTTGATGAACTCTTTGGAGTTGCGATAGTGTTCAAGGGACTTCTGGTGTTCTAGCCAGGTGCGCCACATTTCCAACCACTCTTCATTATGCCAGTAATACCCTGCGCCCGATTCCCCTCGACTCAGCTTCAGGTAGACCTCATATTCCTCTCCACAACCAGGGCACAGTGGGTGAGACAAAACTGAGTGGTGTTGTTGTTCATCGGATTCCTCAATTTGCGTACCACACCTGGAACATTTGAGCTGACATCGGGCACATTGAAGGATCTTTCTCAACACCTCTATCTTTTCCTCCTGCAAGGCGTCTTTTTTCTCACTGAGGTGCTGCTGGCGCCGCTTCTCCAACTCGATTATATCTGCCACCCTCACCCTCCAAGTTTTAGTTTTGGACTAAGCCCTTAGAGTTTATGTTAATTTCACCCTATCATGAGAGGTTATCGGAATCAAGTGATAGCTGATCCTCTTCCTCCTCCGTCTCGGATCGATCTTGATCCAGATGGAACAATTTCCGGGCAACATCTAGATAATACTCTTTGCGTGCTCTGTTACTTGTTCGTTTGAGAAAGAGAATGGGATCATGGAGTAATTTCTTGACCACGGACTGTGTCAGTACTTCAATGGCTTCAACCTCCTCATCCGAAAGAGTCTCCAGTTGGCTAAGAGTTTTGCGAACCTCCGCCTCCCGGACCTGCTCGGCTTTCTCCCGTAAGGAGACAATGGTGGGAACAACTTCCAACGTCCGCAGCCACCCGTCAAATTTCAGCGCCTCTGCAGCAATAATATGCTCGGCCCGAGTCGCCTCTTTGAGACGCTCGGCCTGATTCATATCAACAATACCTTGCAGATCGTCAATGTTGTAGAGATATACATTGTCAACACGGTTGACCTCTGGATCTATATCGCGAGGCACAGCAATATCTATGAAAAACAGCGGTCGATTCCTCCGGGCCCGCATCCGCTGTTTTACTTGCTCAGCACTTAATATGGGTTCTGGTGAACCAGTGGAGCTGACGATGATGTCGACCCGGCTCAGCTCCTCGGCTAACTCATCCCAGCCCACCGTAGTTCCATTGAATCTTTTAGCCAGGGCCAAGGCTCTTTTCAGAGTGCGATTGGCCACCACAATCCGTTCAACCCCATTGGAGAGAAGATGTTCAGCAGCCAGTTCGGCCATCTCGCCAGCACCAATCAGAAGAGCTATCCTCCCTTGCAAATCCTGGAAAATCTTCTTGGCGAGCTCTACTGCCGCATAACTGATGGAGACAGCGCTGCTGCCAATTCGGGTCTCCGTTCGTACCCGTTTAGCCACAGAAAAAGATTTGTGCAAAAGTCGGTTGAGGATAACCCCTGATGTTCTTGCCTCTGTAGCCTGGCGGTAAGCGTCTTTTATCTGGCCGAGTATCTGAGGTTCGCCCACCACCATTGAGTCCAGACTACAGGCAACGCGATACAGATGCTTCACTGCGTCTTGATCAATGTAGGTGTAGAGATAGGGTTTCAGCGCCGGACCTGTCTGGCCATAGATATCCGCCAGCAAACCAACCACAGCACTGATCCCCTCGTCAAGTTTCGGGGTTGTAAAGAGCACCTCCATGCGGTTGCAGGTCGACAGATAGAAGGATTCCCGCAAAGCACGCATCTGCCCCAGCTCCATGAGCGGTCCACTGGTATCCACACAGACAACGGCAAACTTCTCCCGGATTTCCACCGGGGCTGTTTTGTGATTCAAACCGATGAGGACAATCCTATCCATACCACTCCACTAACCGAGTTTGAAGCTGTGGTGAACTTTAAGGATAACACTCGTCCCCACAAAGGTCACCAGAATGACACTGAAGCCGATGATTGCCATAATGGCCGCCCTTCTGCCGCGCCAGCCAACAGCTAAACGTTCATGCAGCAGAACAGCATAGATCAACCAGGTGACTACGGAAAGGACCTCCTTGGGGTCCCAATGCCAAAAGGAACTCCAGACTGCTCCGGCATAGACGAAACCAGATATGAGCCCAATCGTGATAAGGGGAAAACCAAAGGTCAGGCAAACGTAGTTGAGTGAATCCAGCACCTCGAGAGAAGGCAGCCGTCGATAGAGGAGCCCGAAGCTTTTGGTCTTGATCTGTCGTTCCTGCAAGAGGTACATAATTCCGGCACAGAATGCCAGCGCAAAAATGGCCATGCCGATAAACATGGTAGCTACGTGCAAGGTGAGCCAGAAGCTTTTGAATAACTTACTATTGGGAATTACTTGGCTGGGAATCGCTGAGGAAAGCAGCATGAATACTACTGCCAACGGTGAGACAAAAGTACCCAAGATGCGAATGTTGAATTTCAATTGGAAAGCGAGATAGCTGCCCACAATGGCCCAGGCGAAAAGCGAAAAAGTTTGCGGCAAGGTGGTGACAGGCATCTGACGTATTTGGCTCACCAGCATTACCAACCCAATGGTATGACTCAAGAATCCCGTCAGAAGAAATCCGTAGGCAATGCGGTGAATTGCCTTCTCCGTCCGAATGACATAGATGAGGTAGCCCACCGTCCCCACTGCATAGAGCAAAGTAGTTATTACTGAGAAGAGAAGAAGGGATTCCTTCACCAGGAGATCTCCAATTTTTTGAGTGAATAGTCCGATCCCAGAACTGATTCCAGGATGCGGTCCACGCCCTCATAATCGCGTCGCCGCACCATTTCGAGTAACGGCGACTCTACCAACTGATTAAAACTGTCTTTGTTGGCTCGGGAGTCCTTACTATCCCTCAGCAACCGTTCTCGTATCGCCCCCATGAGTTCTAGAAAGTCAGCGTACTCCATGCCAAAACGCTGCTCCAGATCCTGGCGAAGCTGGCGCGCCAGGGCCGGACTTTTGCCCGAGGTGGAGATGGCCACGGTCAAGGCACCACGCTGGACCAGAGATGGGAGGATGAAATTCCCCTCTTGAGGATAGTCCACCACGTTGCACAGCAGTCCCCTTTTCTCTGCGTCTTGCGCTATGCGGCAGTTGAGTTCCATATCATCAGTGGCAGCGATTACCAAGAAACACTTATCAAGCTGACGCTCTTCATAGTGGCTACCCTTCAGTTCCACCACCCCCTCCTGGATTTTTTCCTCCAGCCAGGGCACAACCTCGGGGGTAACCACCCCCACCACACCCCCGCAATTAAGTAAAGTCTTCACTTTCCGTGCCCCTACTTCTCCACCGCCCACCACCAAACAGGGTCGGTTTTCAACATTGAGGAAGATAGGGTAGTAACGCACAAGTAAAAACTCAGAATTATTAGTAATTATTGAATAAGGAGAGGATTGCTGGTATCTGTACCTCCTACCGCGCTCGAAGCGTTGGGCCCAAGAGCCTGAGAACACCACACTATGCCCTCTATCCCAGACGCCATGCGCTCATACGGACAAGGTAACCCTATCAATTCTGACAAGGCAAATCAAGCGCAGAAATCCAGGGACTCTGCTTGACGAGGGCTGCCAATCCTTTTAACATACTCGGAAAATCTAACCAGCCTGGATTGCGCATGCTGCGTTCTCTCTTATTCTATATTGTCCTGTTTTTCGCTACCATCTTCTGTGGTATTGTCGCCGTGATTCTTGCCCTTATCAGCCGTGGGGGCAATCTTCCCCACCTGATAGGTCGGCTCTGGGGCCGGATTGTCCTGTTTGCAGCTGGTGTGAAAGTCCGAGTGAATGGACTGCAAAACATAGACCCCACCCAAGCGTACGTGTTTGCGGCTAATCACCAAAGCCAATTTGACATCTTCGTTCTCCTCGCCCACCTCCCCATACAGTTTCGCTGGCTTGCCAAAAAAGAGCTCTTTCGCATTCCTTTTCTCGGGATGGGTATGAAGGGCGCTGGCTACATCCCCATTGACCGGAGTAATCGCAAAGAAGCCTTCAAGAGCATTGATCTGGCAGCAGCCAGGGTCCGAGAGGGGACCTCCGTCGTCATTTTCCCCGAGGGCACCAGGACTGTAAACGGCACGCTTCAGTCCTTCAAAAAGGGAGGGTTTCACCTTGCCATCAAATCCAAGCGCCCTATTGTTCCCGTAAGCCTCAGCGGTACTTTTGCGATTCTGCCAAAGAAGGGATTTAGGATCAGACCGCAGCCTGTGCTGATTCACCTTGGCGATCCCGTGCCCACCGAGGACGTTAGAGTGCAAGACAGAGATTGGCTGATCTCCGAAATTCGGAGGCGAATTCAGGAGAATCTGCCTCCGGCGGAAAAAGGGGAGCCTGAACCAACTGCTGGAGTACCTACCTCATCTTAATCTTAATTTTAAAATTCGAAAAACAACAAGCCATCATTATGTCCATCTTCTCATACATTGTTTCTTGAGCATAGTCTTAACGCTATGCGCCATGCGCCACCAGTCCTGAGCCTGTCGAAGGATGCGCATTGCGTAGTAGTTGACACCGAATGGAACCTCTAGTATGAAGGGTGAAAAATTGTCTGATTCCGAGACTGACAGAAACATCGGGCTCTCACTTCAAGTCACGCTGAAGTAGGCAAAACAGGCAAGCGAATCAATGTTTCCCAAACTAGACCGCAGAGCAAGAGAAATAACCGCGCTATGCCTTTTTGGACTGGCGTTGTTGCTCCTGCTCAGCCTGGTGACCTATAATAGCAGTGATCCAACCCTTTTTACTGCCTCCAGTGGCCAACGTCCCGTTCATAATGCTGTTGGTATTGTCGGCGCTAATCTTGCCGCGATCCTTTTAGTCGCCGTAGGTGTAAGTGCTTATTGGCTACCCGCCTTTCTTCTGTTTGGAGCCCTGGGACTTTTCCTGCCGCGGGCAATCTCACGCCCACTATTAGTCGCCATCGGCTGTACCCTGCTCGTCATTGCCTCGAGCGGTTTGGCTGCGCTTTACTGGCCCGCTCTACGGCTCTGGGGCGAGCCTTTGCCGGGAAGCGGCGGTATATTGGGTTTGGTTCTCAAGAAGTACCTACAATACTATCTCAAACCGACGGGTGCCTACCTCCTGCTCTGGTTGCTTGCTATCGTGGCCATCTTATTGGCAACCCCCATTTCTCTCGCCCGCACCGCTTCTACCCTGAATGCAAGCTTCAACAGGCTCTGGCAGGTTCTGCAAGAACTAAAAGATCAGCGTTTTCAGAAAAAGAAAAAGCGTAGAAAGACCGAAACCAAGGCTCCAGTGGTGAAGAGCCGAAAAGAGAAAACGCCGGCGGTCCCTGAGCAGAAACAGGCACAGTTTGAGTTCATGGCCGTCGAGGGCGAGTTCCGCCTGCCGGATATCAACCTGCTTGATGCGATGGATCAAGCGGGCCACACTCCGGATCAGGAAAGCCTGTTGATGAACTCCAGGATTCTGGAAAAGAAACTCGCCGACTTCGGGGTGGCAGGAGAAGTGACCGAGGTTTCTCCCGGACCGGTGATCACTATGTATGAGTATAAACCGGCACCGGGTGTAAAAATAAGTAAGATAGTCGGTCTGGCCGATGACCTGGCCTTAGCCTTGAAAGCAGCAAGCATTCGAGTTGTAGCGCCGATTCCCCAGAAAGGAACACTCGGCATAGAAATCCCCAATGTCGGCCGTCAGCCGGTGGTCATTCGAGATGTGGTCGATGACCTTATTTTCAGCAAGAAAAAAGGACGATTGCTTTTGGCCCTCGGCAAGGACACAACAGGCAAACCTATGGTAACCGATCTTGCCAGAATGCCACACCTGCTTATCGCCGGCGCTACTGGTACGGGAAAAAGTGTGTGCCTCAACGCCATTATCATTAGCCTCCTTTATCAGGCCACCCCCGATGAAGTCCGCCTCTTGCTCATCGACCCGAAACGAATTGAACTCACGGCCTACGAGGGCATACCACACCTACTCCATCCTGTGGTCACTGATCCAAAGAAGGCAAATATTGGCCTCAAGTGGGCGGTGGCCGAGATGGAAAGACGCTACGAGCTTTTGAGCCTCAAAGGAGTCCGCAGTATTGAGCGGTACAACCAGTTGGTTTTGAAGGCCAAGAAGAGAAAGCCACGGCTAAGAACTCCTGCTCCAACGGGGGAGACTGAAGAGGTCGAGGAGCAACCATTACCCTATCTCATTGTCATTATTGATGAATTAGCTGATCTTATGATCGTGGCCTCCCGGGAGGTGGAAGAGTCCATAATCCGTCTGGCTCAGATGGCAAGAGCAGCTGGTATACATCTGGTTCTCGCCACTCAGCGGCCTTCGGTGGATGTCCTCACCGGCATCATCAAAGCGAATATCTCGGCACGCATTTCCTTCCAGGTTTCTTCCAGAACCGACTCCCGTACCATCTTGGATGCAAACGGGGCGGAGGCGCTGCTTGGGGCTGGCGACATGCTCATGTTGCCTCCAGGAACTGCAAAGCTACAGCGCATTCACGGTGCCTACGCCTCAGAAACAGAGATCAGGCGGATAACTGACTTCCTTCGCAAACAGCGGAAACCCGATTACGACGATACAATTCTCAATTATAAAGAGAAGGCTGAAGAGTGGGACACCGAGGATGAGATTGATGAAAAGTATGAAGATGCAGTCAATCTGGTCATGGAAACTCGGCAGGCCTCGATCTCAATGATACAAAGACGTCTCCGAGTGGGATACAATCGGGCTGCTCGTATGATTGAGATGATGGAGCGTCAAGGTCTGGTGAGCGGAACCGATGGCAGCAAGCCGCGGGAAGTCCTGCCGCCGAAGTAAGCGCAGAGCGCAAAGCGCATAGCGCATAGCGAAACAGAACTTATCTTTCTTAAGATTATTTGCTAGATAGAGGTCAAGAGCCGAATATGAAAATACCTACTGCTTGCTGCCTGCTGCCTTTTGCGCAAAGCGCACTGCGCTTTGCGCTTTACGTTTTCATCGCTTTCCTGGCCCAGAGCGTTCAGGCTCATGGCCAAGAGACCACCTCAGAACTCGTTGCCAAGGTTCAGCATCAATACGATCAAACCAGATCTTTACATGCCGATTTTCGTCAAGAAACCCGCTCTCGCGCCGCAAGCCTTGGGACAATTGCTAAAGGAAGACTCTATTTTCTGAAACCACGTGCCATCCGTTGGGACTATAGTGAGCCCCGGCAGCAGTTTGTCATAAATGACGAGAAGGCTTGGCTCTATGTCCCTGACGAAAAAACAATATATCTATACGAAGTTGATCAGATCATCAATTCTCCTATTGTCTTGAGCTTTTTTTCCGGTTTAGGACAATTAACTGAGACGTTCGACATCAGCCAACTTCCCCCTGAACCTGGCCCGCCCAAGCGCTTCCGTTTAGAGTTGCT
>JASFGC010000164.1:0-7717 GCA_050123975.1 Syntrophobacterales bacterium
CACCGCTGGTATGGTCCAGTTCAAACGACCGCTCCTGGGCGAAGAAAAGCGGGATTACGTGCGAGCCGCCTCGTCCCAGAAGTGCATGCGCGCCGGGGGCAAGCATAATGACTTGCGCAATGTGGGGCGTACTGCCAGACACCACACCTTTTTTGAGATGCTGGGTAATTTCTCTTTCGGTGACTACTTCAAGAAAGAGGCCATCCTCTTCGGCTGGGAGTTTTTCACCGATCATCTCCAGTTACCCAAGGATAAACTTTATGCCTCGGTGCATGAAGGCGACGAGGAAATGGGCTTGGGCGTTGACCAAGAAGCCATGGAGGAATGGGCCAGATATCTCCCCCAAGAGAGGATCCTCACACTACCCACCAGTGAGAACTTCTGGGCCATGGGAGACACCGGTCCCTGTGGTCCCTGTTCCGAGATATTGATCGATCAGGGCGAACACATGGCTTGCGGGCCTCATTGCGAGGTCGGTGTCTGCGACTGCGACCGCTTCCTGGAGTTGTGGAATCTGGTGTTCATGCAGTTCAATCGGAAGGAAGACGGGACCATGGAACCGCTGCCCGCCCCTTCAATCGATACCGGCGCCGGTCTGGAGAGAATTGCCGCGGTCCTGCAAAAGGTGCCCTCCAACTACGATATCGACATTTTCCAAGATATTATCGGGGTTATTGAACAGATAAGCGGCCACAGGCACGGTGCTAATCCTGACAAGGACGTCTCCATCAAGGTGATCGCTGATCACGGCCGCGCTGCCACTTTTCTCATCAGTGATGGCGTCATGCCCAGCAATGAGGGACGCGGCTACGTCTTGCGCCGGGTGATCAGGAGGGCTGTGCGCCATGCCAGGCTGTTAGGAATCGAGGAGCCTTTTCTGCCTCGGGTGGCTGAGGGTGTGCTTGCTGCCATGTCCGACACCTATCCGGATATCGCCAAGAACAAAAGCTACATCCAAATGGCGCTTACCAACGAAGAGAAATCTTTTTCGGCCACCCTTGATCGGGGTTTGGGTAAGCTTCAGGAAGAGGTCGACAAACTGACAAAGGCCGGCAGCAAAATCTTTCCCGGTGACACAATCTTCAAACTCTATGACACCTATGGTTTTCCCATCGACATCATAATGGACCTGGCTCGGGACCAGGACTTTGCAGTGGATGAGGAGGGTTTTGACCAACTTATGGAAGAGCAAAGGCAACGTTCCCGTGCCTCTTTCAAGATCTCCGGAGTCATGGAAACCTCAGAAGCCCTGCAACAACTTGTGGCTCAAGGGGTAACCACCACCTTTAGCGGTCACGAGAGGACTGAGGATCAGTCGGTTATTCTGTCTTTGCTCACCGAGGATGGTGCGGTCAACGAAGTGAGTGAAGGCCAGAAAGTTGAGGTGGTCTGTGAACGAACTCCCTTCTATGGTGAAGCCGGCGGCCAGGTGGGTGACACTGGGCGCATAAGCGGCATGGGCTTTACCCTGGAGGTTGAGACCACCCAAAGAACCCCTGGTGATTTGCTGGTGCATGTGTGTGAGGTATTGCAGGGAACGGTGAAAGTGGGGGAAGAGGTCACCCTGGCCGTGGACAAGGATAAACGCAAAGCCACCGAAAGGAATCACACCGCAACCCACATCCTACACTATGTGTTGAGACAGGTCTTGGGAGATCATGTGAAACAGCAGGGCTCGTACGTGGGCCCTGAATACTTTCGCTTCGACTTCTCCCACGGTGAGGCCCTCAGCAGTGCACAACTCGCTCTCATCGAAAAGCTGGTTACCCAACGAATCATTGAAAACGAAGATCTCACCGCCAAGATCACGGACATAGAGACCGCCACCGCTGATGGAGCCATGGCGCTCTTTGGAGAGAAGTATGGGGATCAGGTCCGCATGGTTGCTATCGGCGACTATTCCAAAGAACTGTGCGGTGGAACCCATAGCCACCACACCGGTGACATCGGCCCCTTCAAGATAACAGGTGAAAGTTCGGTGGCCGCTGGTATCCGCCGCATCGAAGCCTTAACCGGAACCGGCGCCCTTGAGTACTTCCAGAACCAGGAAAGAACTCTGAAAGAGACGGCTGCGCTCTTGAAGACGGCCCCCCATGCCCTGGCCGACCGGATCAACAAGCTCTTGGAACAGCAAAAGGAACTGGAGAAGGAAGTGGAGCGGGTCAAGGCCCAGGCCATGAGTCGACAATTCGGTCCATCCGGTCAAGATATCCGTGAGGTAGATGGAGTGAAGGTGCTCTCCCAGCAAGTAAAGGCTGATAGCCCCAAGGATCTACGGGTGATGCTAGACAACTTGCGAGATCAGCTAAAATCAGGAGTGATTGTTTTGGGAGCAGAGGCTGAAGATGGCAAGGCTATGCTCATCTGCGGCGTGACTCAGGATCTCACCGATCGCTTCCATGCTGGTGAAATCATCAATCAGCTCTCCGCCAAGGTTGGTGGGAAAGGAGGGGGCAGGCCGGACATGGCCCAGGGTGGGGGGCCTGATGGCGATAAACTCAGGGGAGCACTGGAGGATGTGTTTAAACAGCTAGCAAAATAGGAAACAACGGTAACAGGCTAGTAAAGCATTTAGGCTTATGCGTTACTGCATATATGGAGAAATTCAACTCTCAGCAAACCGATGCTATATATCACGCTTTACTTGCTCTATGTCCTTTTCCTTCTCTTTCTGAGCGGATCTCTCACCCAAAAGTTGTTCAAAAAACTCACCCTATTCTCCCATTCTGCATCTCCCCCAGATTTAGCCAACACTTTATTATTCGGCATAATAAGTTTAACAACACTGGTCTCTTTCATCTCTCTTATTGCGCCAATTAGTTTATTTACTCACTTTTGTATTTTAGGATTTCTCCTACTCTATGCTTATTATGACAAGAAAAACGTTGGTGACACAATCAAAGCACTTTTTTTTGACTTCAAGGCCACTCCTTATCTATATATTCTTGGCTGTATCTGTCTTTTTCCAGCAATTATCATCGCTTCTGGTCCGGTTGGCTATCATGATACCGGGATGTACCATGCCCAGGCAGTTAAATGGATAAATGAATATGGCACGGTATACGGTCTCGGTAATCTGCATTACCGCTTGGCATTTAACTCATCTTGGTTTTATCTTGCTGCTTTCTTCGATATATTATCTTTCGACGGCAGAACTTCGCATGTAATAAATCTTGTCCCATATACCTTGATATTACTCATTTGTTTCAGTGGATTCTACGGTGTATTTAAAGGGAATCTTTCAATAGCAAATATTCTCAAGTGCTTGTTCGCTTTGCCAATTTGCGCCAATCGTTTCCTTACTATCGTATTGCTCCCCTCTCTATCGCCCGATCTCGTGGTTTCTGTACTTATCCTGTATGTTCTGGTTCTGAGCGTAGATTACATAGAACAGAGAGCAACAGCGAACAGTCCTCTTGATGACAGTCAGCGCCAAACGTATACCCTGATCTTATGCGCCTCATTCTTTCTGCCCTCCATCAAACTCAGCAGTCTCCCGATTTTGCTCTTTCCTCTCTTTTTGCTAACCAAGACTGAAAACCGAACCCGAGAATTGGTGAGCAAGAGTTTTCTTGTTGGTATAGTGATCCTGCTACCGTTCCTAACTGGTAATGTGCTTCTTTCCGGCTATCTTCTTTTTCCCTTTCCACAGATAGACCTGTTCTCCTTTGATTGGAAAGTGCCTTATCAGGTGGCAGAGAACGTACGAAGGTCAATCAAGTACTTTGCTATTAATCCAATGGGGGGAGATGGTATTTGGTCAGTCGCTGGTATGAGTACTTTAGAGTGGATTCAATTGTGGTTTGCACGATCTGGAGGGAAACTCATAAATCCTTGGACGATTACTGCTTTCATCTCAGCAGTTGTTTTTCTCATTGTTTGTTTCGTCCAAAGAAGCACATTATGCCTCAACATTTTAGGAATCCACGCCATAGTATTATGCGGCATTGTCTTTTGGTTTTTTTCAGCACCTGCTTATCGTTTCGGGGTGGGATGGATTTGGGCGTTTATTATCCTTGCTTTAGGAAGTCTCTCTTATCTCATGGTGAAGTCCCTGAGACCAGAGTTTTCCGGCTATCTATACCGTGGACTACTGATAGTCATCTGCGCACTTTTGATCAATCTCTTAGTAAATAGGTGGGACAGTTTTGAACTTGTCTTTGATGATCCTGCAAGAGTGCTGTGGGCGGTTCGCGATTTACCAGAGGCTAAAATGAAAGCTGTTGAAATTCGGCAAGGGTTTGTCCTACATGTTCCCCTTAAGGAGAGGGCATGGAATGGTGCTTTACCCAGCTCTCCATATGTCAACTACAATCTTCACATGCGCGGAACCTCACTAAAAGACGGTTTCCGCGTTACTAAATAACTCCCTTTCGTTCACCATGCTTCCCTTCACCCGGGGAGCTTGCCTCTTTCTGCTTCAGCATTGCGGTTACTGACTTCCGTTTTCATATGATCATCGCTTGGAGAAAATGAGCCCGCACATTTCATGAAATGGACTGCTACACCACACATTTATGAAAGATGCGGGCTAGAGCTGTTTATCAGAAACTCGGAAAACAACGATGGATCCGTTGTTACCAAGAATTTGGGAATTTTGCGTCATATCATAGAGCATCTCTACCATTTGCTGGGTTCTAACCCCAATCGTATGGGCACGAGGGTAAGGACTTGCTGCCTCTTCTCGCAAATTTCCCACCGGGCGAACCGCATAAGAACGATAGTGCCACAGTACATAATATGCACCAGAATCAATGAAATATTTGATCCCGTCACTCAGCTCTTTACCAAAGGGGAAATCTAACCATGGATTTGCCAATCCGGCAGGATCAATATCCACAATTCTGTTACGGCTGTAATCAAGGTGGAAAGACAAAGGCGTCCAGGCGATCAATACCGCACCCTCTGGAACCATTTGCTGTGCTGTTTGTACTTCTTTCTTGGCATCAGAACTGAATGCATATCGATGGTAAGCTATATATTCCGAATTCCGTGCCCTTTTGGGAAATGACAGCAGGGAACCATAGCGCAAGGCTTGTCTCCCTCGTTCTGCAAGAGATGAGGAAAAACAGCCAATAATTCCCATCGCGAAAACCACCAAGAGTACCATCGGATATTTGAGGAGTTGGTTTTTGATACTCTGCCCTTGTATTGTTTCAGATACCCTTGTTGAAGCTATGATCAGAGTGGATGGCACGGCAGCTATAATAGCAGGACAGACATACCGTAATCCTTCATCCGGGCCCAACAGTCTAGGGGCAATCACGACAATGCTAGCGACGTACAGAATCGGTGCAGTAACGCACGCCGCAAATTCTGTTGCCGTTTGCATCTTATATTTCGGCTCATTCGGTAATGTATAGACAAAAAGAAACATACTGCACAAAGCCACGAGTATCATTGTGAACGTATAATGAGCTAACGTGGCACGCACGTCATAGAAAAGCGGATCCAGCGAAAAAAGATTGATCGCTTTTGGGATATATCGAGCATATCCACTGTCTAAAACGTGAGTATGGAGGACAATTGCATTGACGATGAAGGCAATCCAGTTTGAGTAATAAAGAAGTAGCCATGGTGACAGAAAAACGATAACGAAAGCGGTCACTTTTGTTGTCCAAAAAAGGACATCTTTCCGTGAATCTGAAATGCAGATCAAGCCAATGAACAACAGAGTAAAATGTATGATTACGAAAAGTAGATAAACCGTTTTGACCGCAACGAGTGCACCATAAACGAGTCCCAGCCAGGCTGCACATGGCCAGGTTGTTAAGGTCCCGTTTTTTTCTTTCACCTGGAGCCATAACCCTAAAAATACAAGCAGCATCAACACAGTGGCTGTATATATCGACGAAATATTGACATATTGCGGATTTATAAAAATGGGAACCATAACCACGAGGGGCATAAGCCAAAAAGGAAGTCGGCTCCGAAGAGCAACACTCAAAAGCATCATCAAGCACAGCACAAATGCGAACACTGAATCAATAGTGTTTACATAGCCAAGCGGCCAATGAGCCACCGCAAACCCATGCAAAAATGCCTGCCCGCCAAAGGTTTCACTACCCAAGGCATTGAAAGTGCTTCCCGCCAAACTCCCGGTTGCCAGCATTCGAATTGGGTGGCTCAAGTATTTTTCCAGGTCATCATGAAAATTAAAAGCTTTTGGCGAGGCTATGGTATAGGCAACAAAGAGAAGCGCAATAAGAATTACTATGAGGGCTGGCAGCAAACGGAGCACATAATCTTTTGAAAGGTACAGGTCTCTGTAGTGAGAAAATGGCTGCAATTTCCGAGACCGGAAAAAAGTCAGCGCTGAGTATGCCAAACCAAAAACTACGATACTATCGAGTGCCAATGGATAGGCCAAGCCGAGCAGATTCAATACCCCACCCCAAAAAATCCATCCTGCCATTCCTAATGCTATGGTAAGAGAGAAAGGCCATGAGATTTGCAGAAATTTTTCAAGCAACCGTCCCCACCCAAAAAGCGCCAGAGCGTATACTCCTGTTGATAGCGTTATAACCGTTACCTCAAACAAAGGATCACTCCACTAAACCGAGCCACATTTTACCGCTTGGGTCATCTCCGACAGTCCACTATATGGAAAACTCTTTCCATGGAGCCCGGATAATTCACGGGGATTATTCAAGCGAAATCCCAGACGCATGAGCAATTGAGCACTCGGTTCGGAAATCCAGAAATAGCGTCCAGCAACTGTTTTGTATGGAACACCCCGTGGCCAATGCCTGGCAACAATTCTTTCCACCTGATGAAGTTGAGCTGCAGTGCCCACAATCGCAACTTTCTTGCCTGAAAACAAAGCCCGATCAACCATCCGAGGATACTCCGGATATCTATCTGTGGGATGCAGCCAACGGGCGATTATTTTCTCTCTACTACCCCACATAAGATTCCATTGGAACATAGGATGTAAGCAATAGACGTACTTGATCTCATTCGCCAATAGATCGCGAATCAGCTCATCTTCGGCCTCCACATTGGCAGAATCATAGGTGATTTCCCAACTTCTCGAATAATTACCTGCTTCAAAGAGTGAAATCGCACCGGACACTATCATCACACTGATGAAGACGGTGATCGCTATCTTGCTGAGAGGAGAAAACGAACGAAGACGAGCTGATTCAACAATGAAAAAGAAGAGCAACACACCCGGTAAGGGCAAGAGATAACGATAGCCAAATGAGCCAATCGCCAGGGTAAAAGCCATGACGAGTACAATTGAAATAAAACAGGCAAAGGTTACTTCATGGGGTTTGTTTTTGATCGAAACCTGAATCGTTCGTCCGAAAAGAAGAATAACCAAGAACCACCACAACCAAGCAGCGAGGATGGTAAAATCGCCCCTTCTCACTTCATGCTCGGAGAAATAGTAGATTCCGCTCAGAAAGACCCAAGTCCGTTCAGGCAACAACCGTAACGCCTGCAATGTATGAGCATTATAGAATAAATTGGAGGACCAATAACAGGAAAGCTCACCAGCAGTTGCCCCAAAAATGAGAGCTATGGTTGCACTGATACTCGAGGAGAGTACGAGGACCGTTGAGATTCTCCAGTGTCTGTACACTAAGACGACCACAAATGGACAGAACGCAAGGAATGCGATTGGTTGGGCAAGGAAAAGGAACCCGAGGCACATTCCGAGCATAGCAAATAAGCCAATCTTGGGAGCGTTGTCTTGATAGAGACAAGAAAA
>JASFGC010000165.1:0-7680 GCA_050123975.1 Syntrophobacterales bacterium
GTAATTTGGATTTTGAAAATTTGAATTTGTTTCGGACTTCTCCTGCGGAGTCCCCACCCTGCGGGCGGGGCCCCAGTTTCGATATTCGAATTTCGAATTTATACTCTTTGTTGACCTCGATGGCCTTCGTGTTTAGAGAAGCTTTGGTTAATTCGACTTGTTTGGATTAGGATGACGGAGGATTTTGGGGTAGGAACTTCCAAAGGACGACCGCAGTTATAATCATCGCCAGACAGAGAATCTGGCCCATGGAAAGCAGGCCCCAGAGTAAACCAATCTGTGGATCGGGCTGTCGGAAAAATTCAACCAAAAAGCGAAAGATTCCATAGCCGCCCAGAAATAGGCAGACCATGGTGCCGGGTCGAAAAGAGCGATCTTTGAGGAGCCACAGTATGATGAACAACACTACTCCCTCAAGAGCCGCCTCGTAGAGCTGGGAGGGATGTCGTGGTTCCGGGCCAGCCAGGGGAAACACCATGGCCCAGGGCACTGTACTGGGACGGCCGTACAATTCGCCATTTATGAAGTTGCCCAAGCGCCCGAAAGCAAGGGCAATGGGGGCGGTGACAACTACAACATCCGCGCCCTCCCAGAAAGGGACCTTGCGACGGCGAGCAAAAATGATACCCGCGAGTAGGGCGCCAATGAGTCCACCATGAAAAGACATACCGCCATGCCAGATAGCGATTATTTCGAGAGGGTGTTGCA
The DNA here is from genome assembly GCA_050123975.1 of Syntrophobacterales bacterium. Taxonomy (GTDB): domain Bacteria; phylum Desulfobacterota; class Syntrophobacteria; order BM002; family BM002; genus BM002. Next base: position 709 of record JASFGC010000165.1, read on the forward strand.
GGTAGTAGGTGTAGTTGGAGAATTGGTAGAAAAGAACGTAGCCGAGACGGGCCCCAAGGATAAGGCCGATGGCCAGGGCAAAGATGAGATCCTGGAGTTGAGCCCCTACGAGACCTAATTTTTGAGCCCGACGCTGCTTGCCGATGAGAAAATAACACGACACGAAGCCGAGTACATACATGAGCCCATACCAGCGCAGCTTAAGAGGACCAATCTCGATTATGTTTGGATTTATCTTGGGAAATGGCAACATAATGTTAGCTGCTGCGTATAGGCAGATATCTCATGAATAAAGAAGGTAAAAGTCCTACATTTTTTCTAGCCCCAGTAGCAGTATCACAAGAGTATTGAGGCGGTCAACCACTGCTGTATGAACGAAGTATTGGAGTAATGGAGTGGTGGAGAATTGGTGGGCGAGCGTAGAAAGCAGAAAAAGCATTACGCCGGTACTCCAACACTCCAATACTCCCGTGTTTTGCCAAATGCCAGCACGTTAATAACCTCAGGTGAAAGAGATAATGGTGGAGGAAAAGACTATGCCAGCAGTGCTTTCAATAGTAGGAAGATCCAAGGTGGGAAAAACCACTTTTTTGGAAAAGTTGGTTCCGGAGATAAAGAGCCGAGGTTATCGAGTCGGCACCATCAAACATGACGCTCATGACCATTTTGAAATTGACCACAAAGGCAAGGATACCTGGCGGCACCGGGAGGCCGGGGCGCAGATGGTCGCTATCAGCTCCCCCACACGCTTTGCCCTCACCAAAATGGTGGAGAACGAGCTCAGCGTGGATACCATTGTTGCTACCTACTTCACGGACGAAGATTTGGTGCTTACGGAAGGATATAAGAGCGGGAGCGAGAAGAAGATCGAGATTTGCCGCAAGGAGTTGAAATCGGAACCTCTCTGCAATCAAGCGGATCGTCTGGTAGCAGTGGTGAGTGATTTCTCGGTGGCGGTGGATGTTCCCCTCTTTGATTTAAAGGATGTATCGGGAGTGGCAGATTTCATTGAGGAGCGTTTTCTGAAGAAAACAGCCAAAGCCAATGTGGTGCTCAGACTCGATGGCAAAAAGGTACCAATGAAGTCGTTTGTCAGAGACTTTGTCGTGGGCGGCATTTTGGGGATGATCTCCACTTTGAGAGGCTATGACGATCCAGCCCAGGTGGATATATCCATCCGGCTCAAAAAGAATTGACGCCTTGATAGAAAGTCCATCTGTCTACCGCAGGCGAATTTTCTGTGGAGTTCTTTTTTTTGAGAATTCATTGATGTTGAGTGTAAAGGATAGAGTGGCGGGTATGGTTGGTGTAGTACTGGTAGGAGGAGAGAGCCGTCGATATGGACGCAACAAGGCTTTGGAATTCTTCCAGGGTGAACGACTCATTGATAGACAGGTACGAACTGTTGGGTCTCTGTTTTCTGAGGTGCTGGTTATCACCAACGAGCCAGAGCTCTATCTCCATTTGGACGTGACCATTGTTCGAGATGTCATTCCTCGACAAGGGCCTTTGGGAGGGATTTACACTGGGCTTCTCTTCGCCCAGGGCAAGAGTGTGTTTGTCACGGCCTGCGACATGCCCTTCGTCCAGACCGCTGTTGTCAGCCGCATGGTGCAATTGGCCACGGATTATGATGTGGTCGTTCCTGAGAAAATTGAGGGATTGGAACCGCTCCATGCCATCTATTCGTCCCGTTGTCTGCCTCACATTGAGAAAATGCTTGCTGATGGCACGCTCCAAGTTATCAATTTCTTCCCTGCAGTGAAAGTTTATCGGCTCAGCTCAGAAGAAATTAAACAACTGGATCCCCTGGGACTCTCCTTTTTCAATATAAACACTCCCGATGATATGGACAGAGCCAAAGAGCTGCTGGAGAAGTACGGGGAAGGCTCGAAATAGGAAACGATTAGTTACTTTACTGAGCTAAGGGGCCTGATTGAAGATTTACCACAGAGGCACAGAGGGGCGCTTCGCACTCAAAATCGAAATTCGAAATACGAAGCACGAAACAAATACTAAATCCGAATTTTCAAATGTTCAAAACGTGACCAGTCGAAAAGAGTTGTCTGGTGTTTCGGTCATTTGGATTTTGGTAATTCGAATTTGTTTCGGATTTCGATATTCGGATTTCGGATTTAAGCTAGCTCCGTGTCTCCGTGGTTAATAAGAGCATAAGTCGAACTCTAATATCTTCAGTATGCGGGGCTGATGAAATAGGCGTAAATAAGAAAATTAGTTGGTGGAATGTGAAATGGTGGTAAAGGTGAACAATCTCGTATCGTTGGAAGAGGCACAAGGTATTGCTTTGGCGGCAGCAGCACCTCTGGCCACGGAGAAAGTGCAGCTGGAAGATGCTGGCGGCAGGGTGCTGGCGGAAGAGGTGCGGGCCTTGCGGGATGAGCCTCCTTCAACCCAGGCAGCCATGGACGGCTATGCGATCCACAGTGGGGACGTGGACTCTGTTTCTTCTGAGAAGCCCGTTTTTCTACCCGTGGTAGGAACAGTTGGTCCCGGCCAGCACATCAATAAAGAGGTAAGGCGAAAAGAGGCGATACGGGTCATGACGGGAGCCCTCTTGCCCGCCGGAGCAGATGCGGTGGTACCCCACGAGATGACCGAGATTGACGGTGAGAGAATAGTAATAAGGACGATTGTGGTGCCGGGAGACTACCTGATTCCTGCTGGGGCCGAGCTTCAGATAAATCAGCACCTTCTCTCCGGCTCCACGGTCCTGGGAGCCAAGGAACTGACCATACTGGCGACCCAGGGATACAGTACGATAGAGGTTCACAGGCAACCTGTGGTTGCGGTTTTGGCAACCGGCAGCGAGCTCGTGGAAGTAGGCAAGACCCTGGATCGGGATAGGGTTTTCGCCAGTAATCTGCACACGGTGTCACACCTCGTGAACCACTATGGCGGCAGAGCGAGAGTCCTGGGAGTTGCGGGAGACAGGGTGGAAAGATTAGCCGGTTTCATCGAGAAAGGAAGCAAGGCTGACGTGATAGTTACCACCGGTGGCACAGGGAAAGGGGAGAAAGACTTGGTTTCTCGTGCGATTAGAACATTGGGGGGTGATGTGCTTTTTCACGGAGTGGACATGTCTCCAGGAAAACAAGCACTGTTTGCTAAACTCGATGGGACGTTGTTGTTTGGTCTCCCTGGAAGGCCCGCCGCCACCTACATTGCCTTCGAGCAACTGGTTCGTCCGGTGTTGCTCCACATGCTCGGTCTTTCCCAGGTTTTTCTGCCAGAAACGAGCGCTGTCTTGAATGGTTCAGTGAAGGTCAGAGGAAAGCTGCTGTCTTTTCTCTTTGGTCGTTTGAATTTCGGGCCTGCCGGCCTCGAGGTGGAATCTCTGCGCTCAGAGAAAAAAGGGATACTCAGTGAGATGCTGGCAGCCAACTGTCTGCTACAGGTTCCTCCTGGAAGAGATCGGTTAGATAAAGGGGAGCGAGTCACGATCCAACTGCTTGACTTAGGCCTCGCTGGACTTTCTTATTTCCAAGTTCCACCTCACTAACTACTTTTTACCATTCGATCCTCTCTGTTCGCAGGCAACGGAGATATAGTCATGTCCGTTGTCCGTCGTCAGTTGTCAGTTGCACATACGTGATTCGTTGGATGGAAATCTAAGTTGGTCCGCATATTCTTGGTCTCGCGATAAAAATTCCAATATTGCGTGGAAAAGTTGACTAGATTTTAGTGCTACGGACCACGGACAACTGACCACTGACCAACAGATACTTCAGCTACGGCGAAAACCTACAATTTCAGACATTGCCTCGATTAGGGTGTCGATATCTTCTTGGGTGTTGTAAGGGCCGACACTGACGCGAACCGTGCCGTGCGGGAAGGTGTTGATGGTGCGGTGTGCTGCGGGAGCGCAGTGGAGTCCCGAGCGAACGGCAATTGCATACGCAGTGTCCAAAATATGTGCAACTTCAGAACTGTCCAAATTTTGCACATTAAAAGAAAGGGTACCGGTACACGAACTCTTGTCAGGAGGGCCGTAGAGGATGATTCCGGGAAGCTGGCTTAGTCCAGCCGCCAGGCTTTCTATAAGACTTTGCTCATGAGCAGCAATGGCTTCGAGACCGAGATTTTGAATTTCGGCTATGCCTTCGGCAAGACCAGCAAGACCGGGGGCGTTGAGGGTTCCGCTTTCGAAACGCTCCGGCCACGTTTCAGGCTGCTCCATGGATTCAGAGTAGGTTCCGGTGCCACCCTCCCAGAGTGGTTCCAGTGCCAGACCAGGTCTGACATAAAGAAAACCCGTCCCCATTGGTCCCAATAAACCCTTGTGCCCCGGGCCCGCCAGTAGATCTATATTGGACTCTTGCGGATCTATTGGGATCTTTCCCATGGTTTGGGCAGCGTCAACCAGAAGAGGAATACCGTGCTCTCGAGCTATCTTTCCCACTTCGCTCACCGGCATCAGGTTGCCGGTAACATTAGAACCATGAATCAGGGCAATGAGGCGGGTCTGTGGGCGGATGAGTGGTGGGATGTCAGCAGGATCCAGTTCACCGCTGGGGCTGCAGGGAATCTGGCTGTGTGATATTCCCAGCTTTTGCAAACCGAGGAGCGGCCGCATGACCGAGTTGTGTTCCATACTGGTGGTGACCACGTGATCACCCGAGTGCAGCAGTCCTTTGAAGGCGAGGTTTAAAGCGATCGTGGTGCTTGGGGTGCAGAGTATGCGGGAGGGCTCCACGTTTCCGAGCAAAGTGGCGAGAGAGCGCCGGGTACGGTCAATTATTTTACTGGCTTCTCGAGCGAGAGCATAAGCTGCCCGACCGGGATTGCCCCCGATTTCATTTAGATAATGGGCAACAGCGTCGATAACTTGTTTTGGTTTGGGAAAAGATGTGGCTGCGTTGTCCAGATAGATCATGGCATAAGTTAAGCCGGTTCGGTCGGTTAAGTCGGTTGAGTCAGTTAAGTCGGTTGAGTCGGTTAAGCCAGTTGAGTCGGTTACACATGATGATTGATTAAACTGGCTAAACCTCTGTCTAGTCTCCGCAGATCAAATTTTCGGCTCCAGCGTACGCCAGAATACTGCCGCCGCGCACGTAGCCGATGACAGTCATATTGAGATTGTTGGCCAAATCCAGCGACAGGCTGGTGGCGGCGGAGCGGGAAATCAGCATGGGGATGTGCATTTTAGCCGCTTTGATTAGAATTTCCGAAGTAATGCGACCTGTGGTTACCAGGATCTTGTCAGTGGTGTTCACTTCGTTCAAGAAACACTCTCCAAGTATCATATCTACCGCATTGTGGCGGCCAATGTCGGTGCGAAAGATCAGAATCCTCTCGGTATCAGCGAGACCGCAATTATGGACTCCTTTTGAGCGGCGATAAAGCTCAGAGCGGCTGTGCAGTTCAGTCATAAGTTGACGGACTTGGTCAGCCCTGATGGTGAGTTGGTTGGTGAGGGGCTGACTCTGCAACGAGTCCAGCACGTTATAGAAGATTGTACCTTTGCCGCAACCGGAGGTAATGGTTCTCTTGCCGAAGAGCTGTTCAGCGAGCTCAGTTTTTTCGCTGGTGAACACCCGAACCGTTTGACCGTTCTTATCAACCTCAACACGTTCAAGACCACTCCGTTGTTGCAGGAGACCCTCTGATTTGAGAAAACCCACTGCCAAACTCTCAATGTGTGCTCCTGTGCAAAGGAGTGTGATAATCTCCTGGTCATTCAAGAAAATGGTGAGTGGCACTTCTCGTACCAAGGCAACACGGGTCTGAAGGCATTTATCCTTGGAGACGCGCAAGACCTCTACTTCTTTTGTGAGACTATTCATGGTGGCTGCTAGCATCTTCTGTGTGAGGAATGTACAGCATACCAGAGGGCCAACACTGGGGAAGCACATCGGCATGTTAGGACAAAATTAGCATAACCAAAGAGCACTCCTTTGTCAAAAGAATCCGCTCGGCACATTGTCCTGCGGGCTGAAACATGAGGATTCATTTCTTGGGTGGTGGGATTTCACTTTTTCACCAGGGATCGGGCGACTTGCCGAATCCTGGGATCGCGATCATCTACATACGGGGCGAGAGTTTCTACCACTCGAGGATCAGAAATCTGAGCCAAAGCGAAACCGGCGGCGGCCCGCACCGCAGAACTCTGTTTCTTGCGAAGCGACAAGAAACCTCCAGGTGCTAACATTGTTGCCAGTGGTTCGATGGCTGCTGGGTTAGCTATTTGCCCCAAGGCTCGGCAGCAAGCAATCAAGCGCTCAGTTTCTTTGGAGGACTCAAGCAGTGATACAAGAACGTCCACTGCTCCTGCAGGTTTGAGCTTTCCCAAAGATTTGATTGCAACTACAGCCATCTTGGGATCTTCGTGGTTGGCATAATCTAAGAGCAATGAGGTCAGCTGTGGATCGTTCAAGCGCTCGATGAGATGGAAAGCTGCCCGCCTCACCTTGCGGCTTTCGTCAGCGAGAGCGTATGCTAACTCAGTTTTGAGATCTCGGGTCACAACGTCGATCACTTCCAGGATTCGCACGCGTTCCTGGGGGAAGCCCTCGAGCACCAATTCACGCTTGAGAAGTTTGCTCGCTTTCTGTCCAAATTCTTTCAGCAAGTATGAAGCGATTTGCCTTATTCTCAGGTTGTCTTCCCGTTTTACTACCTCGATGAGCAGTGGTATAGCGAGGGGGCCGAGACTACTGAGGAGTTGCGTTACGTTCTGTAGCCTGGCGGGGTCTTGTGACCGAAAATCTTCCAAGAGAACCATCTGCGTTCTCGGCTCAAGCTCTCGGGGGGAAATTATCTCACCCGCTAGGGGCTGGTCCTCGGGACTGGCCCGCAACTTTTTTCTTTGTTTGTTCAGATGAGTGAGAATCCGACTGGCTAACCGATATTCAGTAAACTGGATGAGATTGGTGGCTGTTCGAGAAAGCAAGTCGGCCATTTCTCTTACGACATCGGGATCTTTCTCTTGCGGTAATACGAGCAAAAGAGGGT